>NZ_DAOMOZ010000026.1:0-34405 GCF_035444585.1 Agriterribacter sp. | reverse complement strand
GATAGCTTTTTGACCGTTCCGGCGCATTGGGCTGCAAGGATCCTGCCGGTTCCTTTAGATCCGGTGAAGGAAAGTTTACGGATCGTTGGATTTTCACAAAACTCTTTTCCAGTTTCGCTGCTGTTAAGCGAAGTGATAATGTTGAATACTCCTGCCGGTATTTCTGCCTCTTCGGCCAACTGTGCAAGCGCCAATGCAGTTAATGGTGTTGCTTCGGCCGGCTTTATAACCATAGTGCAGCCGGCTGCCAGCGCCGGCGATGCTTTTCTGGTGATCATTGCAAGGGGAAAGTTCCACGGGGTGATGGCAGCGGAAACCCCTACCGGTTGCCTGATCGTAATAATCCTTTTATTTTTATCGGTTGCCGGTATCGTATCGCCATATATCCTTTTGGCTTCTTCGGCAAACCACTCTATGAACGATGCACCATAGGCAACTTCTGACCGGCTTTCCGCAAGGGGTTTCCCGGATTCAAGCGTGATTATCCTGGCAAGTGATTCCGTAGATGAGACGACTGATTCAAACCATTTCCTGAGGATTTTCGCTCTTTCTTTTCCTGTTCGGGAGCTCCAGGCCTCAAATGCATTCTCCGCAGCACGGATTGCCTTCGTTACATCACTTCTTTCCATGTCGGGCACACGCCCAATCGGTACTCCTGTTGCCGGGTTGATCACATCGAAGCTTTTTCCGTTGCTGCTATTTATCCAATGCCCGTTTATATAGGCCTGTGCTTTAATCAGATTATCCATCGAAGATCTTTATTAAGGGTTACGTTTTAGACATATTAAAGTACAACAACCTGCCTGATGGCTTCTCCGTTTGCAAGCCTTTCAAACCCTTCGTTGATCTGCTCTAATTTCAAAGTATGAGTGAGCAGTTTATCTACGGGAAGCCTGCCGTTCTGATAAAGCCGGATATAAGCCGGGATATCTCTCGATGGAATGCTGCTGCCGAGATAAGAACCAAGTAAGCTTCTTTCTTCTCCCACCAACCGGGCCGGAGAAATCCGTATCTCCCGGGAAGGATGAGGCAGGGCCGCTGTTACGGTGATACCCCCTCTGCGGGTGCAATTATAGGCAAATTCGAGAGCGGGGATAACTCCCGCAAATTCGCCCGAGATATCTACTCCTCCGTGGGTCATATCCTTTAACTCCTCAACTGCATTTTCATTTGAGGGGTTGATCACGGCATTAGCGCCTAAAGAAAGCGCCATATCTCTCTTTTGCGCATTTACATCGGCTGCTATGATATTAGAAGCGCCACCTGCAATGGCGCCTAAAAGAGCGGCAAATCCAACACCTCCAAGTCCTGTTATCAGCACGGATTGCCCGGTTCTCAGCTTTGCTGTATTAATTATTGCTCCCACTCCTGTTATTACAGCACATCCAAAAAGAGCTGATATTTGATAAGGCAGGTCGCCGGGAACCTTTACAATGGACTTAGCCGAGACTACGGCGTATTCTGCAAAAGCCGAAACCCCCATGTGATGTGAAAGGAGATGGCCTTTGCGAGACCTCAGCCTCGACTCTCCCGAGAGAAGGAGCCCCTCAGCATTTGCTTGTGCACCAGGCTCACAAAGGGCGGGTCTTCCTGTTTTACAAGGTATACAGTTACCGCAGGAAGGGAGAAAATAAAAAACAACATGATCTCCTTTCTGCAGGTCGTTTACCGTATCCCCACATTCAACAACTTCCCCTGAAGCTTCGTGTCCCAGTACCATAGGGAGCGGGCGCGGGCGATTACCATCAATTACGGAAAGATCAGAATGGCAAAGTCCCGCAGCATGGATTTTCACAAGCACTTCGTCTTTTGCGGGCGGGTCAAGCTCGATCTCTTCCACACTTAGTGGTTTGCTTTGCCAATAGGGGCGCTCTAACCCCATCTCATTTAATATAGCAGCTTTTATTTTCATGCAATAACTTATTGTAGGAATATGGGCGCCGGTCCGGCAAAAATATTATTTCATCAGGGGGGAAAAAGTACATCGTTTACCTGATTATATAATATTTTAATCATCCGGCTGCCGGAAGGTACATCAAATTATTCCCGCGGGCGCGCCCGCAAAACAAGGGATATAGCCTGATTTTAACCGGGGTCTGACCAGGAATGTCGTTGAAACGTTATTGCGAGTTTTTAGTTAGATGCACTTCAATTATGAAGCAATACAGCGCTTATTGCCATTTTCTTCCTTTTGGCTCGTGCAAAAGGAAGCTAAAAGCACGCCGGTAAACGATGTACGGCCGTTTACCGGTTCCGAACGATCGGAAGCTTCGATCGGGCTGCATTGTTACTGTGAATTCTGCTATGGTTTGCTTATCATCAACGAAGATAAGAGGGCTCCCTTATTTGTAATATAACGCTTTAGGGTACTATAGCTGAAGTGACAGTAGTACAAAAGCCAAATCAAGGCCCCTTCCCGAAAACGGGCTGTAATCGTTTTCGGGTGCCTGCCCGATCTGAAGATCTTTCAGGCGGGGCTTTTGGTTACTTTTTCCACAAAAAGTAACAGAAAGACAAAACAAAAAAGCAGGGATATATAATTTTATCAGGTAGGGGTGCCTGCTAAAAAGGAAAACCGATGAGCACAGCAATATCATTGTGGTGTTTCTTTTAAAAATAAAAAAATGGATAATTCCTGTATATGTTCCCAATAGGGTTGAAGATACTTTTGAAAAAAATAGCTTCTCTTATCCGGGGCTAACCGGGAGCAGATCACTTTTTGAAATGTGCAGGAGAAGTAGCAATTGAAATATGGAAAATAAATTACGTAGCCGGGAATGGTTTGGAAGGAAAGGTAAAGATGGCTTTATCTACAGGGCATGGATGAAGAACCAGGGTATCCCGGATGATGAGTTCCGGAATAAGCCGGTTATTGGGATCTGTAACACATGGAGTGAACTTACCCCGTGCAATGCACATTTGCGCGAATTAAGCGAAGCGGTAAAAAAAGGCGTATGGGAGGCAGGCGGATTTCCGCTGGAGTTTCCTGCAATATCATTAGGTGAGCCATTGATGAAGCCTACGGCTATGCTGTTTAGAAATTTGGCCAGTATGGGAGTTGAAGAATGTATCAGGGCCAACCCGATAGATGGAGTGGTATTATTGTGTGGCTGTGATAAAACAACGCCTTCCCTGGTAATGGGTGCTTGTAGTGTTGATATACCTGCCATTGTTGTTTCCGGCGGCGCTATGCTTACCGGAAGGTATAAGGGAGCCGGAATTGGTACGAGTGACCTCTGGAGGTTGAACAGTGATTTAAAAAAAGGAGCCATTTCAGAAGAAGAGATGCTCGCTATGGAGTCTGCAATGTGTAGAAGCCAGGGGCATTGCGCTGTTATGGGAACCGCTTCGTCCATGGCCTGTATGGTGGAAACGCTTGGATTGGCGCTTCCGGGAAACGCCGATATCCCCGCCGCGGATTCAAGAAGGAAAGTGCTCGCACAAGTGTCGGGGAGGCGAATTGTTGGTTTGGTTCATGAGAACATGAAGATGTCTGATATCCTTACCCGGCAGGCATTTGAGAATGCTATTATGGCCAATGCGGCAATCGGCGGCTCAACAAATTTTGTTATTCACCTTTTAGCTATTGCGGGGAGGTTAAATGTTCCGTTGACATTGTCGGATTTTGATGATCTGTCTGCCGGGATCCCCTTACTTGCCAATCTTCAGCCCTCCGGAGAATTCTTTATGGAAGACTTCTTTTACGCAGGAGGGTTGCAGGCCTTATTAAAAGAGCTACAGGAGTTTTTGCATCTTCAACTCCCCACCGTAAATGGTAAAACGATAGGCGAAAACCTGGGGAAAGCAAAGAGCATTAACAAACAGGTAATAGCAAGCATAGATGAGCCTTTTAATAATTCGGGTGCATTGGCAATCCTGAAAGGTAATTTATGCGAGGATGGAGCAGTAATAAAACCTTCTGCGGCATCACCTCATCTGCTGCAGCATACGGGAAAAGCACTTGTTTTTGACAATATTGAAGATTACAAAGAAAGGATTGATGACCCAACGCTGGACGTAGACGAAACCTCTGTGCTTGTATTGAAGCATGTTGGCTTAAAAGGATATCCCGGCATGCCGGAAGTAGGAAATATGGCCCTGCCAAAAAAAATGCTTGAAAAGGGAGTTACCGATATGGTAAGGATATCAGATGGAAGGATGAGCGGAACAGGCTTCGGTACGGTAGTGCTGCATGTATCACCGGAGGCTGCCCTGGGAGGTAACTTTAGCGTTGTGAGGACAGGCGATACGATTTCGCTTGATGTTCCGGGGCGTTCCTTAAACGTTCTTCTTCCGGCAGAAGAGCTGAAGGAAAGAAAGGAGCAGTTACAGAAGCCGAAACCTGTTGCCGACCGGGGCTACGTTAATATGTTTGTACAGCATGTTGAACAACCTCATCTCGGAGCAGACCTCGATTTTCTGAAAGGAGGATCCGGAAGCGAAGTATCAAGAGATTCTCATTAACTAAAATATGATCCGGTGTATTCAGACGTATTTGTGGGCAAGACAGCCCTTGTAACAGGCGCCGGTCAGGGTATCGGCTTTGAAATTGCCCGGCAGCTTTGCCGGGCCGGCGCATCGGTGTTAATCAATGATCAGGACCCTGCCCTTGCAGCAATGGCGGCAAAGACAATAAGAAAAGAAAATGCTGCTTGTGCCGCTTTTCCGGGAGATTGTAGTGAACCTGAGTTTATTTCCCGGATGATTGAACATGCCGTATCGGAATTTGGTAGTGTTGATATTGCTGTGGCAAATGCAGGCATTACCTTATTTGGAGACTTTTTAGCGTTTACTCAGGAATCGTTCAGCCGGGTAGTGAAAGTTAATATGCAGGGAACATTTTTTCTGGCACAGTCTGCCGCTAAACAGATGATAAAACAAAAACGTGCAGGAGCGATATTGTTTACCTCTTCAATAACAGGCCGCCTGGCACACAAGGGACTATCCGCATACGGAATGACCAAAGCGGGGATCGAAATGCTTGTTAAAAGCCTGGTGATCGAACTTTCAGCGTACGGTATCACCATTAACAGTGTTGTTCCGGGGGCTACTAAAACAGAGCGTACGGCAGCTGATAAAAATTATGAAACCCAATGGGCAGGTGTTATCCCTACGGGGCGTGTTGCCGAACCAACGGATATCGCCAATGCCGCATTATTTTTGCTATCTCCCGCTTCACGGCATATTTCGGGGCAAAACCTCGTTGTGGATGGCGGAGTCAGCAGTATCAGTATTTCTCCTTTTTAAGTGTAAGTTATGTTCAGATTAGATGGCAAAATTGCTGTAGTGACAGGTGGGGCAAGCGGTATCGGCGAGTCAATCGTATGTTTATTTCAACGCCGGGGCGCTTTGGTATATGTACTGGATCTGAATCCGCCATCAGCAGAAAAGAAGGTGCCGGAGAAGATTATATTTAAGCAGTGCAACATTACCAGCTTAGAGAAGGTGCGGTTGGTAATCGGTGAGATCATGGCAGAAAGGAGAAGGTTGGACATCATTGTAAATAGTGCCGGTATTGCTCATATAGGAACAGTGGAAACGACCCCGCCTGAGGAATTTACCAGGCTCTTTGATGTGAATGTAAGAGGCGTATACAACCTGCTTCACACCTGTATTCCCTATATGAAAACAAAAGGAGGGTGTGTGCTTAACATTGCATCAACGGCATCACATGTTGGTTTGCCGGAGCGGTTTGCGTACAGTATGACCAAAGGTGCGGTAGCTGCTATCACGCTTTCAGTGGCCAAAGATTTTCTTTCTTTTAATATACGTTGCAACAGTATATCTCCGGCTCGTATACATACCCCATTCGTTGACGGATTTATTGCGAAGAACTATCCTGATAATCAACAGGCAATTTTTCAGAAGCTATCTCTTGATCAGCCTGTCGGGAGGATGGGAGATCCTGCAGAAGTAGCCGGTTTGGCTCTTTTTTTATGCAGTGATGAAGCAGGTTTTATTACGGGCAACGACTATGCCGTTGACGGCGGGGTAATCAAATTAAGTACTTAACATCATGAAGGCTGTGATATGCGAAGGATGCCCGGCAACGGGAAGGCAGACGTTGTTAAAAAAATTAGTTTTACCGGGGAACGGGATTTTAATAAAGCATTAAGGTATATTTAAATGAAGACTACATTCAGCTCATTAATTATTTTTGTTTTTTTGTTGGGTTCGATTAGCTGCTCTGCACCCCAAAAAACTAAAAGCGGGACCTCCCATTCTGAAAGTGCCGGGCTCCGCGGCGTTTTTTTTAATCCGCATCTTGCAACGATCCCACATCCTGAAAATCCATCCGCCATATTTCTCAGGTATGATAAAGCATATCGTGCAGAGGTCAAAGCCGCGTTGAATGATTTAGCTAAAGATGCCGGGATCAACTTTGTTTCTTTATTCATACCTATACCGTTAACATTAAAGAAAGCGGCTACCGCTCCTCCCGCTGCGAAACCGAATACGATCCTGACCGATGATGATCTGCGCTATTACAATACCGTATTTTTAGACGGGATAGCCTTGTTTATTGAAGATTGTCATGAAGCGGGCATATCGGTGGAACTCGATCTGGCAGACAACAGGTGGGTGCCCTATGCCATTAATCCTGCTCAGCGTAAGGTGGGTCATAAGGGAGAACCATACTGGCCTGTAGCAGATGATACGCCCTGGGATGAATCGGCAAGGTGGTATAGTGATGTGATTACCTATATAGAGGAAAAGACGAAGCATCCGGAAAATATTGCCCTGTGGACGATAACGGGTAATTACCTGTTAGGCACTGCCGAGCCTGATCTTTGGAGCCCCGATGTGTTAAAGGTTACAGAACAGTACGTAAAGTATGTGTGGCCAATTTTTGTAAAAGCGGGAAAAAGACCAAAAGGCACCCCGGTATTATTGCCTATCTATGCTGATGATCCGTATTGGAACAAAAAAACAAGCGATGAGCGCCTGGCTGCATTTGTGAACATAAAAAAGTGGCTGGTGGATGACCTGGAGCTCCCGCCGGACTATTGGGTAATGACTACCTACCCGTTTACCGACCCCGCAAGCGATGGTGTTAAGTATATAGAGCGAATTATAGATATTATCGGCAGGGAAAATGTTTCCCGTATTATTTCAACCGATTTAAAAGGTCCGGGGCATGAGGATGAATTGAGCGCCACCATGTTTGATTACAGCAGGTACAGTTCCGCAGAACTCCTCGAATGGCAGCTAAAGACGAGCAAAGAGTATGGCTTTGCCGGTTGGTGGATATGGTCTTACCAGGGAACTCCCACTGATCCTACCGGCATCAGGAAGGCAGACGGGGAATGGAGGACTGAGCTGGTGGATGTGATCAGAAAATATTGATCGTTTTTATTTCGCTCCCTTTGATCTTCAGGCGTCTGTCGCCGGGCATTAACTTTTCTCCATTCATAAATATATTTTCAAAACTTATCTTATCAATAAAACCCCCACCTTCATCATATATTACAATATCGGGAGATTCTATTTTTAAACCGGTAATGTTTTTAAACTTCAGGTGCTCTATCCTGTTATATTTTTTCATCATAAAATGTTCTTCAGTTGCTATCAGCTTTTTCTGGTTGTCGATCAGGATCATCGGCTGTATGGAATGGGCCTGCTCGATCGTAATATTTTCAAAGCTCAGATCAGACACCGTTCCTCCCCCCACAGCGTGTATAAATACCGGAGCTCTGTGCAACAACCAGTTGGGGTGCACCAAGGGGTCATATCTTATTACTGTTATATCTTTCCAGCTTACTCCTTTGATCCTGCCCGTTACTTCGTGAGTAACCCCCATGCCGGTACCGAAATCATTCCATATTATACAGTGCTCAAACCTGATATTTTCGGTGCGGATAGATTCATCCATAGCTTTTACTTCATACCCGTCATCATTGATATGCGCATAGCAATTCCTGGCAATACTGTTTTTGCTGCCGTTAAAGCAAATCGCATCTGTATTGATATAATATCCCAATATTTTTACATTATCTACTATCGCATTCTCACTACTGTAAATATGAATATTCCAGCCATTAGCGTCTGCAAGAAGGATATCTTCAATCCTTAATCCATCTGTTCTCACCGCGTTTATCATTTGTGCTTTTATCCGGTTGTAGGTGGCTCTTTCGGCCGTTATCATTCCATTGCCTTTAATGGTAACATGGTGCGCGTCTGTTATTGTTATCATAGGTTCGCCAAGGGAAAACGTTTCTCCTCTTATTACAGTTTTTTCATCACCGGCCGGCGGCAAAGGACGTACTACAGCTCCTTCCGCCAGGTAAAGTGTTTGATTGCTTTTAAGTACGATTTGTCCTACATCATGGATTCCCGGTCCGAAATAAATAACATCATCATCGTTTTTGTTGATTTCAGGTGCGAACCTGTTTACAAATATCTGAAGCGGATACATACCATCTCCCTGTGCATCAATAACAAAGTTTTGCGGCTTCTCAATGGTGATCTGCAGTTCCCGGCCGTTCCAGGTTGACTTTATTCCCAGGGATAAGGGTCGTATTACCAGTTTGGAGATGTTTTTTATTAACCCCGGCGGAGGTTGTACTTTTAACGTTGCAGAGCGCGAACCAATACTAAACAAAGTATAAAAAGAAGGAGACACCGGCACTCCCAGGTATTGCGTAGTGGAATTTCTAAAGTCAAGCCGGAAGCTTGAGTAACACCTGATTTCTTTTTCGTCTAAATATACTTTGTAGGGCTTGTCATCATACGCATACCCGCGGTATGCCAGCGCAGTGTAAGCGTACCATGTCAACAACAACAGCCATATTATTTTTTTCATGACAACGTCAAATTATTGCTGATGAAGTAAAAGAACCGACCGGGCCGGTACTTCAATGCGAAGAGCCCTGCCCCGCTGTGCTGCCGTACCGGAGGTCTCAATCATTTGATTGCCGGCGGGAAGCTCTTTTTCAACATACCGGAACACATCAAACACCGGCTTACCACGAAACCGGTTTGATAACGAGATCTTCAATGCATCGCTTTGCTCATTTGTTATTACATACACCCACCTGCCATCCGGGTTACGGAATGCGGATGCTGCTACATTGTCTTTATCTGTTTTAACGGGATAAATTGCTGCGCCGGGCCTCACATGGTTCGTCATTAAGCCATAAGCAAAATACTGCGGGCGAAGCTGAAAGTCTTCCTGTATGCGATCAAAAAATTCAGATCCCAGGTAACTGTTCTTTTTGTACCGCCATAAGCCGGTTTTCATTAATCCGTCATAGGGCGCATCCTTCCAGTAATATTCATCAAACAAATTCCAGTAACTCATCCCCGTTGCGCCGGCATTAAATATATTCAGCATCATCCTCACAATAAATACGCCTCTGATATATTCATCAATATCAGATTGCAGGTAAGCGCCTACGGTTTGGTTGGAACCAAATTCGCCAATAAAATGCGGAAGCCCTGCAGGCACGGCATTCCTGTGCTTGCTCTCATAGTTCAGGATATCATGATTGGGCGATTCATACCCAAACGAATAGATATGGGAATTCATCAGATCCGCCTCATTGTGCAGCTCTCCTGCACATTTTTCTAAAAATTCATAGCCGTTACTTTCATCCACAAGATTAAACCGTACTACACTCCGGATCTTATCGGCTTTAAATTTAGCATCCAGTTTTTTACACATAGAAATATAGGCATCAGCATTCACCTTTCCATCAATGAAATAAAATAGGTTGGGTTCATTATAAGGTGTGATCTCCCTGATACAGGTGTATCCTTTTTTTATTACGAGATGCTGTATTAATATGGAGAGATTTTCAGCATATTCCGCTTCGTTTTTAGGCCCCACGATCCAGCTTTGCTCATTGGAAGTCTGGTTCCCCTCTGCTAAAAAATGTCCCTGGGGACAGCCCCAGGAAACGAGTAATACGCTGATGTTGTTTTGCTGGGCTAAATCCAAAACCCGGTAAAGCGACTTCATTTCGGGGGTCTCAAAATCCAGTCCGCCCCAGTTGATATGATCCGGATCATTATCATCATTGAGTTGTTCGAACCACCGGGGCTGCACCATAACCCTGAACATTTGTATGCCTAACTGCTTTACCCGGTCCACAACAATATTCCAGTCATTTTCAGAAGCGGGGTTTTCTGCATGCCCTATACAGTAAGAAAAAAAATGCGGATCCAGCTCTGCTCCGATAGCATGAACACTGGTGCCGGTGGGATCCTCCACCGTATACGATGTATCTGTTCCCCCGCTTATCTTCCTTTGCTGGCAGGATAAAACGCTGATGAGCAGTAATCCGGCCAAAGCTATCTGATATACTTTCATAATAAATGATTGAAGTTTATGGGTTAAAATCAGGCCCGGGGTGTAACGGTTGCCTTTCCGCGACGACCATTCCATCAGAAAGGATCAACCGGCATTATTTCAACTGCTGCTTCTCCTGCACATTTCAAAAAGTGATCTGCTCCCGGTTAACTCCGGACAAGAGAAGCTATTTCTTTCAAAAGTATCTTCAACCCTATTGGGAACATATACAGGAATTATCCATTTTTTATTTATTTTCCAAATACAGTTTTAATCGCCCGGAGATACTTCATTTTATGCACAACGTCCGGCTCCGGGCAGTTGCCTTCCGTCCATTCATTCCATGAATTAGGTTCAGGTCTTTAAACCCGGCGGCAATTTTTTGTGCTATTTGAATTAAGATTTACTATTTAATTTCCTGTACTACCACCTGGTTTCCTTTCCGGGTTATTCCATATAAAATTTCCCTGTCTCTTTTTGATTGGTCAACTGCTATTCCCTGTCCTTCATTTATAACAGGTATCGTCTTTATATATTCAAGTGTATAGCCCATATCAGGCACTTTAAGAACATATACTTCTTTCCTGTCGTGACCGGTAATATAAAGCAGTCCGTCCCTGTTCCAGATACCCCCCGAATTGCTGTTGGGAGCAAATGCCTCTAATACGTTATTGGGAAAGATCCACGATTCTATTGAGCTCCAATCTTTATTGAACTTCACCAAACTGGTCCATCGGTTATCCCTGCCCTCCCTGGCATGTTTACCACTGTAATGGGCAAACGCAACCCACCAAAAGCCATCCTTTTCATCAATCCATGTGGCAGAGCCGGCAAATATCCCAAAACTATGACTGCCTATGTGCTTCATGGTGCGGGTGTCAAATATTTCAATTGAGCTGGCCATAGGAGATTCGGGAAAATTTGAATGGGCACAGTATAATTTGTTCTTAATAACAATGGCGCTGTTCAGGTGCTTTATGCGGCTATCCGTACTTCCGTCCCATGTCCCAACCATTGATCCATCCGTTTTGAGATGCTTTGTTATTGCGTTATCATTGAAAGCATAAAAAAAACGGCCATCAACAGCTACGCCCTGCAGATGAGTTATTTTTTCAATAGTAAATCTTTCAAGCTCATAAGCCTGCTGGCCTTTCACAGTAAAAGAAAAAAGAAAAAAGAAAAAAAAGCCTGCGTAGAAACCATGCTTCTTTATGCGAATAAAACCGGCACATTGGTAAATGGGTATTGATCTGTAGAAGTTCATTGACATTTCGGTTACATTTAATTTAAACAAAACAGGTTTTAATCAGCTTTCCAGTCATATCCGTAGAGAAAGGATCTATGGAGAATAAATCTGATTTTGACAGCGCCGGATGGTGCATTTTTTCCTCCTTTCCAATTCATCTCAATCTTATGATGATCACCCGTGATCTTCTGACAGTCTTCAGCAGTAAACCCGGGGATCGGGCGTCCCCTCCTGTCAAGAAGCTCAGCACGAAAATCGCCACCATTTTTAACATCCACATTCACCATCAGCCGTCCACCCGCGGGATTTTCGGAGCGGGTTACCGCTTCGCCCAATGTTGGTCCGCCTGCAGACGGAACCAGGGCCCAAAGCCGGTCTGACTGCCACGAAGCGCGACATAATGCGGTATTAAATGGCAGTGTGGGTTTTTGAATACCACTAACCAGCTCCCCCCCCACTTTGATCTGGGGTTGAAGACGGGTGTCGTGGAAATCACCGTGAAGGCCCTCAGACCCGGCATAATACACATACATTGAATCATTCTTAATAATAGGATGATGCATCTGCCAGATCATGCCACCGCCGTAATCACCCAACGGGGGATTGGGCAAAGCCGGCCTTCTGTCGGGTCTCCACCAGTTTATCCCATCCCTGGAAGCTGCCAATTGTAAGGACATCGTTTGTATAGACGCATCATAATAAGTTACCAGCGCAACATAACCACCATTTACTTTAACGGGGCAAAGTTCAAGAAACTGGGCATAGTCGGGATCGCGCCAGTCACGGGCAAGTACCAAATTTCCATTGCCCCATTTGCTGCCATCCGGGCTTACTCTCCGGGCTATACTACGGAGGCCGCCACGCGGGTTATTGTCGTAGGTAATGATCCGGTCACCCGGCCTCAACTTAGGGTACGTCTTATAATAAGACATGTAAGACCCATCGGGTTCCCGGTAAACATAAGAAACATCTGCACCGCCACCTATGGAGGCCGCCACAGGTCCTTCCACAAGCTCCCAGCCCTTCCCATCTTTTGAACGGTACCGGTAAGTGCCCAGCTTTTCCTGTGGTCCCGGAAGGTGACCTACTTTATTTGTCATTCCTGCAGCTTTCGGAGACCTCAGCACAAACATCTCATAAGGCCATTCTTTTTTGGTAGTGTCCACTATAACGGAAGCATACACCGCAGTTCCACCGGAATTAAGATCAAAAATAATATTGGTGCTGTCGTACCCCGGCCAACCAACAAAAGGGAGCATCGGGCGATACCAATTAACTCCGTCTTTACTTTCTAAATAAGTCAACCGGCGCAGGCTTTCATGCCGGGCTTCCAGTCCTTCATATCTTACTTCTGCCGGCGTTGAAACCTGCCAGGCCTTCCATAATCCATCAATAGGGTCATGGATAACTGTGCCATGCGCCATTATTCCGCCGGCATCCCAGGGCATAGCAGGGGTTATAAGCGGGTTGTGCTCATCAGGCACACCCTGTTCCACCCGCCAGGATACCAACCGGAAGGAATCAAAATTATCAGGCATCAACAGGGGAAGCTTATTCCCGTCTCCATAATTTACATTGTTGGAAGACAGCTTATTGCTTTGTCCTGATGCCACGATCCCGAAGAGAACAAGGGGTATATTTAAGCATAAAACAGCTGCTCTTTTCAATAAAAACTTCATAGATAAACAAGTTCGTTTGTAAATTGTTTTTCAAAACTACAATCTTTGCAATGCAAAGTTTGATACAAAACCGACAAAAAGAGATGCTATCTTTCTCATATCAATTTTTAAACATTCAGATCCGGCATGAAATGCATTGTTGCATTTTGCAGAACTTTAGTAAAGTGAGAATAAATTACAATAACCCCTATTATAATGTACTCATCTTCTCAAGCATCCGTAAACTGTAAACCATACAGTTGGGCCAAAATTTATCTTTACGGAACGGATATAGAAATGTGGGGATCTTTCCGTCTTCTTTCTGAGCATTTACAATGCTGTTAGCCAATGCAATTGCTTTGGCCCGGTAAAGCGGGTCGCCTGTAGCTTCATATGCTTTACAGAACATGAATACCATTTGGTCAGTACTTGCATCTATGGGCAGGTAGCAATGATATTGCTCTAATGCAGCAGGAGCATGCCATTCATTGGATAAGCCCCTCCTGTCATCATATATGTCAGGCTTTTCCCACACGATAAACTGGTCTTCGCAAAAGGCGATTAATTCTTTTGCTGATCTAATATGAGCACTATCTCTGTTTTTATTATCAAGGAGACGCATGGCAAACCACCCTGCTTCATAATGAGACAGGTTCTGATATTGGCTGTTTGCCCCAACATCTTCAAACTGTCCTGTCCAGTCGAATGTTTTTATAGGATTATCCATAATCCATTGGACAGCGGTTTCAATACTTGCTTGATATTGAGCCTGGCCATATTTATTTACTAAAACTGAAAGGAAATTGATGATGGTATTTGGAATGCAAAGTACCTGAGCTGCGGGTTTTCCGGTTATTTTGTTTACCCTGATATACCACGTACCGGAGGGCAATTGATTTTTAATGTATGTATCCGCAATATGGACAGCAGCCTTAAAATATTTTTTATCTTTTGTTCTGTCATAAAGATTGAGAAGAGTAGCGCCAGTCCATGAAGGCTCACTCATGAGTATTTCATTGCCGTAAATGCCTGCCGCCAATTGCGTTCCTTCATAAGTTTGAGAAAAATATGCCAGTGGTGATCCTTCCGGCTCTGCTTTTGCGATTAAATAATCGGCAGCTTTTCTGGCAATGATCAACGATGAATCATTCCCCGGAAAATATTTATTATAGAGTAACATGCCGTTAATAACACTCGCTACCACTTTAGCTGAATAGCAATAAAGAGGCATCTCCTTATGATCGGGTTTGCCGGTAGCATACCAGCTTTTTATATAGTTTTGATCGTATAAAAACCTCAGCCCGTTCAGCAATGCATCTTTATAAGAATATTTAGCTTCCGGGTATGGAGGGCAAAATACCGCCGCCTTATACAGCATTTTGTCCTTGACAAGGTAAACATATCCCTCTTTGCTGATACCTTCAATTGTAAGATAAATATTTCCGGTTGGCAATTGATCCCATATAGGAGCCAGCGATCGGGTGCCGCTGGAATCGGTAAATGAATAATATTTTTTATCAGTAAATGAAAAAGCGGAATACCGGTATTTTACCGGGGTTATTTCTCCCGGTTTTTTATTGCTGAAAGAAGGGGCATACTTGAACATCCTGGCTTTTTCATTCCAAAAAGGTTGCTTTCCCGGCACGCCGGGGCGGATCGGGGTTAAAGATTCATCCCGGCTTTGGCTGCAAAAAGCTTTGTTGTCAGCCTGCTTTTGCGCGAAAAGAGCAGGTGAAATAAAACTAAAAAGACCGATGAGGAATGTTTTCATCACAATAATGATTTCTATTTTCCAAATGATTTACACCATCAGCAGACGTATTGTAAACTGAGAAAAAGTGAAAATCAGCATAATCTATTTCCATTGATTATTGCGTAATATTTGCTTAATATCGGGAGTTTCTTATCTCGCCGATATGCGGTCTTCAACTATACGGATAAACATTTCGTTCATCAGATCTCATCAAAAGTATCTTCTTTGACACCCTGACGCTAATACAAAAGCTACAATAACCAATGCTATTTTATCTCCGGTCAGGTTCTACCAACCCTCATTAAAACAAAATTGATGATTCAGGCGTATTTCAAATTAACGAAGCAGGCGTGCCTGCAAAACCGGGATGGGGCTTTCCTTTTGCGCTCCTCTGGCACAAAAATGAGAAGCACAGGATATCAGCGGAGAACGGATTCATTGGTCTGACCCCAGGTAAATAAACTGACCATAATCCAGTGTCAGAGTAAGCCCGGAGCATTCTTCCATAAATTGTAAGCTCAGATTTATTTTATAAATAATTTTATGCCGTCTTTACTTATCCGGAATATTTTTTTTATCCCCGGTTACATTTTTCCAGTTCATTAAATACGACTTTAGCTCAGACCGTTTTTCCTGATCCGGCTTATCTTTTATCAGATTTTTAAGCTCATAAGGATCCTTTTCCAAATTGAACAATGCCTCATCTCCGACATCGGATAAAATGTATTTCCATTTATCTGTCACGACCATCCGATGGCCTGTACCCAACTCTCCCCCAACCCCTACACTTTCACTGACAATATATTTACGCAACTGTATTGAAGGATCAGAAAACAATGATCTTAAAGATTTTCCTTGCAGATAATCCGGTATGCTTTGCCCTGTCAGGTCGAGAATGGTTGGCAATATATCTACATTGGAAACAAGCGCATCAGAGTGAACGTGGGTTTTTCTAAGTTTATCCCAATAAATAAAAAACGGAATATGAACGGATTCTTCCTGCATGGTCAGTTTGTTTCCCAATCCATGATTACCCAAAAAATATCCATTGTCAGATAAAAAAATGATCACCGTGTTTTTTATGAGGTCTTTCGCCTTTAGTTGTGCCAATAACTCACCGATCTGAAAATCAAGATGGCTAATGGTTGCATAATACGCTTTTGTAAAGTCCCTAATAACTGCCGGTGAACGTGGCGGGCCTGCAGGTAAATTTTTATAATTATCTGTGTAGTCACAATCCCTGTAAAAATTTTCTCCTGGCAGCCCCTGATTATAGAAGCTTTCCAAAGGCGGCTTTTCAAGAAAATTTGTTTCAGAAGGGATATTTGTTTTGGAATAAAGATCAAGCCATTTCTGCGCCGGTTTAAGGGGAAGGTGAGGCTGCCTGGCAGCTAACCAAATTAAAAACGGTTTTTGACCAAATGTTGGTTCATTAATAAATTCATAGACATCCTGAAAGGTTCTTTTGTCATCAATATAATCAAAGGACTCTTCACCAAACTGAAATCCGTAATCTTTCGGGTCTCCAAGATGCGATTTTCCGCTGAAATAGTTTATATAACCCGCATCATTCAGAAAATCCGGCAATGTCCTGTATCTTCTTTCGCTAACAATATTCCTGATAAAAGCGTCTGTATTTAATGCAACCGTACCATTGGTTTGCGGATAGAGCCCGGTTAAAATGCTTGCTCTGCTTGCTGTACAAACGGGAGTAGAAGTATATGCACGGTTAAAAATAATGCCTTCATTAGCCAATTTATCCAGGTTAGGCGTTTTTACCAATATGTTATTATAGCCTATTGCACGATAGGTCTGATCATCTGTAAGAATGATCAAAAAGTTGGGCTTTATGGAGGCTTCCGCATATTTATTGCTTGCTTTCTTTCCATCATTCATTTTCTGTGATTCTGATTGAGGAATAAACAGAATGAACATGAAAGCAATCAGAAGCATATTGATCTTCATTGATTTTTTGTTTTAAACGGGCCAAAGCAAATACACAAAATATCTGCTTTTAAAGTCATCTATCTCAAGCGTATTTTTCTAAAAGCGTTTATACGGTCCATATTGTTACCCAATGTCGGACATAGCCATCCTCCTTCATCAAATTCATTCCACGCATAAACCAGTATTGTATTGGCTTCAGTAGCATTTTTGTGATTTTTTACCCAGGTTAACGCATTCCGGAGATTTTGGGCAATTTCTTCAGGCGTGCCGTCCATTGCCCATCCGTTGCTTTTATAATAGGTATTCCAGGACACAGACCTTTCAATTCTTGGCTTCGGACTCCATCCTGTAGTAACCCACGGAACCAACTGCTTTCCTGTTAATGAATATTTCTCCCATCCCGCCTCATCACTTTTCATGATCGTAGTGACATATGGCCCACCGCCGAACTGATCGCCTGATACATAATCATAGGTGCTTGCATAGCAACTGATTGCATCGGCGCCTATGCTATCAGCCGCCGCCGCTGCATTCCCCGGAGAAAACTCCATAGCAACTATGTAAGGTTCAGGAAACTGAGCAGCTCTGCACATATTCCTTATCCCAAGTGTAATTTTATTAAGTCCCGGAGAAGAAGATGAAAATATATAGATCAGCGGCCTATCATTAAAAACCTTTTGATAGTTAGACTCTTTAAATCTTTTCAAAAGCCATTTACCATCTCTCTCCAGATCAAAAGGGTTTGTACCCAGAATAACACACCAGTTAATATCATTTTTTAACGAGCTGGATAAATATAAATTCCTTGCGGTATCTAATCCGCTCCCGGGCGGATACCAGCAAAATGCCCAATAATCCAATCCGGCGTATCTTGCATAAGATATCTCCTGATCCATAATTTCCTGTGTAGCAGCCCTGCATTGTATTGAATCCCCGGAAACTTCTCTGGCATAAAAAGGCGCCCTGTAGTGATACTGCCGGGGACCAAGTGTGTACTCTATCTCTAAGCCTGCAGGATGTAAATCACCTACCCAGCCATCCCAACGGATAGCGCCAACCATCACTTTACCTCCATGTGGTGATAATGAATCACTACTTTTTCCCGTGCAATTTCCCGATGACAGGAATATAATAAGACTGATGAGAGCTTTCATTTAGACTTAAATTTTTTAGCTGCACTTTAAAGCATCTCTAACACGATCTTAAAGATTGTTAGAAGAATGGATATATAAGAGGATGCCGGTTAATCGTACCTTCAAAATATTCCACAGCTATCATGAGCCAAAGACTTTACGGACTGCATTGAGATACTGCATTCCATGCTCTGTATCCGGCTCTATATAACTTCCTTCCACCCATTCATTCCAGGAATTTAATGTAACTATGCCCTCACTTTCGGGATGCTGATCTAACCAGGATTTAGTTTCCCGAAGAAACCGTTCCCATTTCTTTGGAGTATTATTGAGTGCCATTCCCATTGAATAATTTCTGGGTGAGCCATCCCACCCCATAGACACATGAGGGAAATACACAACGCCCAAACCCTTCAGTCTTTCATCAAATACCTTCATGGCTCTTTCTCCGTAATCGCTATAATCAACAGCAACAATTCCCGCATCAAGCGCATTTTTAAGAATTTCTTTTTCCGAATAATGTGTACCCTTCCCTTCAGGTTTTTTATCAATGTTAGTTTCCCGTTCTGCCGCCAAATCAGTTGTAAAACCAAAAGCCGGGCTTTTAGGGTTTTCCTTATTCTCTTCACTGTTTTTTACGAGCATAGGCCATAAGTGATGAACCCATGTGTACATTGTTGCGCTGTCCGCTTTTATTTCAGAAAGCAGATCATGAATAATTTTTAACTTATCTCCGGCACTTTCCGCATGAATTAGTTTTGGAATTTCGTTTGTTAATGTAGCTCCGCTATCAACAACATTCAGGTGCAAATCCGGGAAACCTGCTGCCTGCACTCTTGAACGAAAATCCTGCAAAGCATCCCGGGTTCCTGCAATACCACCCAGTCCCCGGATCAATTTATCAAGCCGGTAAATTGAAAAATAAGGACATCCTTTAATGAGCCAGTAATTAGGTTGTTTAAAATATGATTCAATTGCATCCTGTGTATGACGCCTGAAAGCCTGTGAGCCCACTTCTCCTTTACGCCATATCGGAGCATTGTTAAAGCTAACTCCCGTAGCAAAAGGATGGCAATCTATATAATCATGATTGGCCCACATCAATGAAAATTTTATCCTGTTGCGATTGGGGGCTTTTAAAAAGCCATCCTGTAAGGCCTTTTCTATCATCATTCCACCATTAATATTGTCGTCGTACCTGTACCAATCAAAAATAATTGAATCAATGCCCGCATCGGCCATTGCATTTATGCTGCGGGCCATTTCACGAGGGTCAGATTCATCTCTGTAACCCCATAGCGGTATTTTCGGTTGATAATGTCCTTCAAATTTAGGCGTTGCATGCTTTACAATTTCCCATTCTGTCCACCCCGTACCTTTTTTTGACTGGTGGTAAGCATCCTTATGGAAATTCGGCCAGTAATAAATTGCCACCGTATATTTTCGTTCATTACCGTTTGAAAAAAAATTCTGAAATGTCTCAGCAACAGGTTGTGGTACTAAAGCAATCCCGGAAGCCAATACACCGGCATTTCCTATAAAGCCCCGTCTTGTTAACTTAGTGATTTTCTTTTCCATATTTTATTTTTAGTTTGATCCTTTAGTATTGCAGCAATACCTGCACGGTCACTGATCTTATTGACCGCATCAGGCGCTTCTGTTATCTTATTTAATGAAAGAGCAGCTTCAGCATAATTTAAAATGCTGAACTTTCAATGAGCTCCTCATTATTAACACAAGGACCTTTCAGAAAACCTATTCCATAGCTGAATGATAACTTTTGTCCTTCCTGTAAAGTTTGCAATGGGGTGCACATCTCCATTCCAAGCTCCTTACGGCCGGGATGCCAAAAAAGGAAAAACCTCCGGAATGTATCCCGATCAAAATTCTGGCTGATACCATAATGCTTTGAATGATCATAGAAAGCAAAAGATGTACATGCTGTGTCGGTCCGTAAAAGGCGCTGGAATATGATTTCCCTGTCGAATTGCCAATCCAGGTTCCCCTGGTTCCAATCCGGGCTTTTGGTATAAACCGACACAAGTTTGGGATCTTCTGATCCTGATATGCGAAACAGGCAGGGGCGCTCACGAACCTCCCAACCGGATTTTTGTTGCCCGGCAGTATATTCGGTGGTGATGCGTATTTCATCTTTATCACCAGGCAACGATATTATCCTTTGCCAAACACTCCCATCTTTAAATTCCCTGGTTACAAAAACGCGGTTTTGGTGATAGCGCCATGTATTTTTTGTTTCCTTTGCGCTGGTTATGCCGGCTTCCTCCGCTTTAGGCTTATTGACCAGGCTATTCCCCGAAGGCTTATGTAACACTTGCGCAATGCGTCCTTTTTGTTCCGGGAAAACAAGAACGCTCCAGATCTTATTTTCAAGAAGAATTGCAGGCAATCCTTTCTTAACGGCTTCTATTTCATTTATATAATCAATCGTCAGCTTATTTTCTGCAACCCTGTTCATTGAAAACTTTTTGGTCAGCGATTTATATTGATCAAAAACCTGTTCGCTGACAAAAGGATCATCGTAGGTATAGCGTTCATTCTTATAAATCAGCGGGGCTGTAACCAACAGTGAGCGTAAAGCAGGTATCATCGACTTTTCCACCCTGTTACGGATGGTAATATCAGATGATGATTTTAATGCCTCCTGAAAGAAAGCATGAATTTTTTGGGAAACCTCAAAATCAAGCCCAACTTCCGAAGCTTTGGGGAAGCAATTGGGGTGTACCTCACGCTCCATGGCATTCCGGTGCAGGTAATGCAGATATTCTAAAATTGACGATGCAGCAGGACCATAATGCAAACGACAAAATTCCTCCACCAATTCCCAGCTTTCTTTTTCGGGATTCCACAGACATTGAGCCATTACATAATTCCGGAGATCGCTCATTTCAGCAGACAGTCCATTCCCTGCCGCCTGCATAAAAACTCCCTGGACACCATTTTCCTGAAAAAGACGGACATTCTTTCCGATCGTATTAAAATTAGGGAAGGGAAGATCATAGGCCGTAAAGTTGGTGTTGTAATTCCAGATGAGGATATTTTTACAAATATTTTTCCATCTATCCAAATCTTCACAAAATAATTTGTTACGGCTGCAGAGTGGATCATCAAGAGGGTGGAAAGTACAACATTCAATGCTGCACAGCATGATCTGAACATTCGGCAGGAGTGTCATGTATTTGGGAGGTTTCCGGCTGTACCAATACACCAATGTGCCAATTTTTACTCCCGGATGGGAAACAGCGATACTTTCAGCCACTGCATTTACCAAAGCTAAATGTGGCGCTCCCTCACTTTCCTCCTTTGCGCCTAATGCGCTGCAGAACGGGCATTCACAAATTGCATTATTATCCATTTGGCTTACGCTGATATTCGTGAGTGAAGGATCTGCATCAAGAACCTTACTAACGCCTTCCGTTATAATCCTGATGACCTCAGAATTGGTTGAGCATACCTGCGGCCCGCCGCCACCAACATCCAGCTTACGCACTCCATCCACCAGGGCAAAATATTCAGGATGTGTTTTACCATAAACAGAAACCGGCAAATAATCTAAGATCGAATGGGTGATCAGCCCCTGGCTGGTTTTGCCTCCAAGACGTTCCTCGCTGGAAATGGTATTGGCCCGGAGACGGACAGCAAATGCAGGATCATCAAAATTTTCCTGGTAATAGGGCCATCTGAAAAAAAATGAAGGTTCATAATTAAAATCAACGAAGGGGACCGGAACCTCGGAAGCGTCCGAAGGGATGTGCGTATGATCTTTTGTTAAAAACCGCACACCAATATACCGCTCAAAAAATTCATATACACCATACAGTGTGCCCCTGGGATGTGCACCTCCGATCAATAATAAGCCTTTACTCACTTTTATACGGAAGCCTTCCTCTCCCTTTGCCGGTATTTCAAAGTCAGAGAAGGGAGATTGCCGTACTGCGCTCTCACCTATATAAACTGCTTTTTTAACCCCCGGAACGGCGCCTGCTTTTAACTGAGCGCCGGTAATACTTTTAAATATCCTTTGGAACTCAGCGGCAGCATACTTTTCACACGGGCCCGCATCTCTATCTACCATAATATCCCAGCTTTTCATTTCCTTTAAGTGAGTACTATCTGATCTGTCACGAACAAGACCTGAGGGGGTAATTGATAACAGATCATGGAAAGGCAAAGTGCTTAAAGCAACAGTACTTTTTGATGAAAGTTGTATAAATTTTCTTCGTTCCATATTATAAAATAGTTGTCTCTGCTTATTTAAATCCGTAAAAGGTGTATGACACCGGGCTATCTATACTCTAACCAGGCAGTAGCAACTGCATCACTGTCAGATATGAAGCGGATCCATCTTGCCTGGAATTGATCAGGAAACCGGTGAAGCCTCTTCTCTTCCGGCTTAACCACAAAGTCTTTATATTTTATCCACCTTCCATCGCCCGTAGGGTCAACTTCCACGGTAATGGATATGGGCTGTTTTGAAGTATGGGATAATTGTAATGTTCTCTTATCGTAAAATCCTATTAAAAAAGGATCAGAAGGTACATTTTTTTTTACCTCAGCATTCACCCACGGCCCCCCTTTTCCGGTGGGTTTTCCCAGCTTCCACAGGTCGTCTATCACACCTGCCCAAACGGCAACCTTTTTATCTTTTGAGACAATAATATGCGCATTCCCGTTTGCCCGTTCGGGTAACACCCCGCTCAGGATCAGCATTCCGCGGTAAGAAGCATAGTCGTTTATTTTAAAATGATGCGTAGCAACAGGACGTATTTTAGCAAAGCCGTCGGCATTTTCGGCCGGCAGCTCATAGAACGTACCCATGCAGCTGAAAAGATCCCGCTCGGTAACCACTTCCCGGCATATGCGTAAAGACCCTGTGTTTGTCAATTCTCTGAACTTATCATCTCCAACAGGAAGCCTCCAACGCCTTTTAAGATCATCGGTTATCAAAACAGCACCCTTTTCAATAGTTATCACATCAGAAGGGATAGCCATTTTTTCCCTGATGAATGTTGCCGATTCGGGGTCATCCTTCACTGTAATATTCATCAGACTATCCATTTCATAGTACCCTGTTTCGGTAGTATGATCTTTGGCAGATTTGTTTGCCAGTATACCCAGGGCTCTCCGGTTATTCCCTAAACTGTATAGCAGCGCTCCTGCAGAAGAGCTGCTTTTTATGGTAGCAAGGCCCGTAAACATGGTATCCGGCCTGGTTTTACGCATGTCTTTGCCCGCATAAGTAAAAGAAAGAGTGGCTTTTGTATTCCTGTCGGAAGTGGCGCGTATCCATTCCCCTTTTTCTTTTCCGGTAAAAGGAATAAATGCTGATGAATATGGTGAAAGGGGTATATGCTTAACCGATGTCCATTGGTTATTTCCTGATTTATCCACTTCAAAATTTATGACCACCGGATATTTTCCTTCATTCCTGATCCATGCGCTCCTTTTGTCCCAGCCGGCAAAAAGGAATGGTTCAGACGGAATACCAGCCTGCACGGGTTCTTCGAGCCACACCGATCCGCTTGCATGGTCGGGACCTAACAGATCTGGCTGGTTTACAGAAGTGAACCACAGGTTAGCATTAGATTGGCCCGGCCCTGCAATTCCTCCTTTTTCCTTCCGGCGATTTAAAAATTCGCTTTTCGCGGCATCATCACAGCCAAAGACCAAACGGTCATTCCACCGGGTAAAATCACCTATTACTTTCAGATACGCCGACCTGGGTCGGATACCGGCGGGATTTTTTGACGAGAACGAAACTGGAAAACGCCAAAACATACCGTGCATCGTCATCAGATAGTCGGGGCGTCCGGGGGTTCCCACATCGCGGATCCGTGGCCATTCCGTATTCCAGCCATGCGCTCCGTCATAGCTATAGCTTGCTTTCGGCAATCTGTAAAACGACCACTTCCCCTGGTGGCGAACGCCAACCAGAACCGAACGATGATCCCAGCCGGTAACCCAGATAGGGTCTGTTGCCGGATTTTTATTACCATGTATCCCTCCCGGCCCGGTAACTTCCACAAACTGGTTACGGCGGATCACTTTCCAGTCTTTTCCATCCCATTCTGCCAATACGCCTGATTCAATATCAAAATGTTTCAACGCTTCTGCAGACGCTTCCCCGTTATTGGAATAAACCAAAACACCCTGGCCCGAATACAGTCCTTTTCCATGGGCGCCCGGAAGAAGATCGTTGGGCTGGTTGTGCTGAGCGCCACTTTGCTTTTTTCTTACATTGCCGTCCTCGTATAGTGTTTTGGTTTTCAGGGTAGCCACGTCCACCTCATAAAACCCCTCTTCCATAGTAGCAATATATACCTTGTTCAAAGGATCCGTTAAATGCCGGGCCGTTCCTGTATACCTGCCGGGCGCTTCTTTATTTGAGATCACCCGCACGTTGCACTCGCCGTCAATAGCATAAGGGCCAATAAAAAGCTGGTTGGATTCATCATGAATGAGCCGGTTAGCAGGTGTGCCACCGATACTTTCCTTACGAACAACCTGTTGCAGATCAGGTGTTATTTCGTATAACTTATCAGATGAACCAAAGGGCTTGTGAGGTCCGTATGTAATTACCCAAAGCCGTCCTGCCCACGGAACTACAGCACCGGTTCCACATTCGCCTTCTTCATTGTAGTAGGCCAAATGAGGATAGATACCGCTTATTTGAAAATGCCCTGGCGCAGATTGTCCGGAGGCAGGGTTAATTACCCAGGACGATATGACGATGAAGAGCAGGCCTCCTTTTAAAAAATTCACATAATTCATTTCTATGATTATTGCGGTATTATTCTACAACAACTTCCATTTTGATGGTAACAGGTTCATCAAAAATACTATTCGAAGAAAGTGTGGTTACATATCTTCCTTTGGTCTTGTAAATATGATAAATCTCTTTGTTAACAGGCACTGCCGCTGTTCCATCACCAAAATCAATTAAAACAGGACCTTTGGTGTTTACCAGCCGGTTCCAAAATAAAACACTCGTACCGGGTTTTATATTCCGTACAGGATCATAAACCGCCCAGCCATAGGCTAATTTCTTGTTTTTAACAGTGTCGAAAACGCGTACCTGTAAAAAATCACGGTCTTCTGCCCCCGAAGCAGTCTTCACCGTTAGTTCTTCTGTATATAGTCCCGGACGGTCATAATGCACAGTTATTGTCGAAGAATCTCTTATCTCACCGGTATGTAATTTCCAGCTATAGGATTTTATTTGCTCTCCTTCCCTGGCTATAGAGCGTGTAGCATCGAGCACCAATTCATTTCCCGCAACGGTATATTGATATCCTCCTGCAACCGCGATTATTTTGTCTGGATATGACTTTAAATAGGCTTCCATTAAATAAGGATATGAAGCCAGTTGCGTTCCATTGTATTGTAATTCCGTATGGCAATGAGCATCATTAACCTGGGATTTCCGCCCATCCCAGGTCATTCCCGTTTTACCCAGCACTGTTCCGGACTTTATAAAACTTCCTGCTTTGCAATGATCCAGGATGGTTTCAATATCCATATGCGCCACTCTGAAAACAACGCCGCTTTCATTTTGGATGCAAACAGCATTCGATTTACCGTCGCCGGATGGTAATGGCGAAGCAATAATCTTCCCGTCAAAAGGAGATACAACGTCCAATCTGCCGGGTATAGCTCCATAGTCTTCGCCGCGGTGATAATACCTGACATTATAAGGCACTAAAGCGCTCCAGGTATTTTGATACACGCCTGCTTTCCAGTGATAATTTTTAATTGGAAAGATCATAGCTGGTCCCCACGATTCACCGTCTGCGCATACAGATAGCCGCACCTCTTTTTGTATATTATCCAAAACCTGAATGTCAGCACCAAGAGTCCAGTCTTTTACGGACTCTATATATAGCCGCAGTCCATTAAATGCTACCGGCATCTGGTAAGGGCGATGCAATAACAAGATCCGTTTACCTGAAACCTCTACTTCCACTTCCGCTTTTGAATATATCTCCCGGGGTTCCTTTTTAAACAAAGGGTACGGTTCAAAATATGACTTTACGGATATAAGCTTTATATTCCGGGTTAATGCTTTGCCTTTGTATTTCAATCGCACCACATGTTGTTCGCCGGTATTTAACTCAAATACCTGGGGGTAGCCACGCACATACATGATAGTATGGGCACTATCATGTTGAGCCAAAGTCTCTACCGGAAAGCCAGCAGCAATTACAATAATTACGATCACCCGGTGCATGTTTGATAAAGTCATAAATCTAAAAAGATACCCTCTCGGGATTCAATTTGGTTTGCGTATTCATGAACACTGGCATTAATCAGTCTTTTCCCAGGTATATAAAGTCATATCTCTACATACGCTTCATAAATATCCTTTCCGGCTTCGATTTTAATCCGGGGCAAAAAGGTATGAGCTTTACACCCGCCTGACCTGCTGCATCCAGTGCTTTTTCTACTGCTTCCACGCCGGAGTAATTTGAATAATTGATATTGATACCGGACGCCCTAAGTTCCTTAAAACGTTCCAAAGTAGTTTCCCCCTCCGGCACGCCCACCCACGCTAAAACAGGTATTCCCCCGTTCGCTTTCAGTTTTTCCTGAGCGAAAATGCCTGATCCCGGCATTACAATTACCAGCAATATTAACAGATACCTGTAAACCCTGTTCACTGACTTAAGTTTAGATAAAATCCTGCTGAAAATTCTATCGATTTATTGGAATAAACACCCTGTTCCATCAGATAGCTTCAAAAATACCCTCTTTGATACCCTAACGCTAATACAAAAGCTGCAATAACTAATGCCATCTTATCCCTGGCTAAATATTATTGATCATATTAAAACAAAATTGATGAAGTTGGTATTGATGATAATATATGTTTGAAAACCAGCATTGATAATACATCTTGAATATTCTTTTGTCGTGATCAACCCCCGAAATTGCCGTATTGACCCCCGCATTTGTTGCCCGCCCGGCAGTAGGTTTGTATTAATGATAGAAGTATTCAAAACCAATGTACACAACCGGCATGATGCCGCTATGCTGATCGAACAGATACACCGGTCTTTTTTAGATTACCAGGCCAATTTCGACCTGGAAGATTGTGACCGGATCCTTCGTGTGAAATGCATAAGCGGAGTGATAAAATCTGCTTTGCTCATAGATTTTTTAAAGGATCTTGGATTTGAAGCTGAAGTATTGCCCGACAATATTCCCGTTACCGGCCGGTATCCATTAAAGCAGGAAATCACGGTCTTTCTCCCTACCGGCTTACCCGGTATTCTGTTGAAAAATGTGATAAGCAGAATCTTCATTGCTTCACAAATTCAACCCGGCGGTTTTTTGCTTTATTTTCGGGCGAACTGTTTTCGGTAACAGAGCGGGAAGAGCCATAACCTTTGGCAGTTAACCGGCCTGCATCTATGCCCATACGCACCATTTGTGCTTTTACAGCGTCTGCACGTTCCTGTGAGAGCGCATTGTTCCGTTCCACTGTTCCATCGCTGTCGGTATGTCCGCCAATTTCAAATTTCAGGTCTGCATGCGTTTTCATCATCTTCACAAATTCATTGATCGTTCCCATAGAGCCGGGTTTCAGGATTGCTTTATTTACGTCAAACAGGATCCCGTAAGCAATGAATTTTCCCTCTGTAATAACTTTATTATATGAGTCGGCGCCACCTGCAGCTATCCGGAAATTCCTGAACAATACAGGATTTTCATCATTGTTCACTTCAATCTCCACCATATTTGCGCTGCCGGGAGATACCTGGTTGAGCACAGCAAGCCGGTGCTGGTCTATATACAGTTTGCCAATATTTTTATTGATATAAATAGCAATATGCCGCCAGTTGTTCTGAGCCCTGTTAACGGCAACTGATGGAAAAGTCTGGTGATGGGTTCCTGCGGCAGCGCCGCTTTCCCTGTACGCCTCAAAGCCGTAATTGGGGTTCTCGCCTGAAATGCCATTAAGCCTTACCAGTACAGGAGCTACCGCATCCCCGCTGCCGGCTCTCTGGCTCCCGCGGAAATAGATCCTGATTTCCGATACATCTGTACTGGTGCCTATACCACCGTTTGACAGCAAGTCGAACTCCACGGTAAACTGTTCGGGCAGGTAGGCATTCTCTTTCATATAAGGCATCATATAGGGTGCTCCCCCGGCAGGAGCCACCAATACCTTCTTCCCTTTATAGGTCTGTATTTCTGCATTACCGGAGTTGAGCAGCATACGCCCGGGTATCTCCGAGTCGGTTTCACCGGACATATCATAAGAATAAATGATCCTGTCGCCCGGCACAAAGTCGTAATTGGAATAGGACGTTAAAGATCCCGTATCGGATGCCGCATATACAGCAACAGTTGGGAGCACAGTGTTATTTTCATTGCCGGCTGTCTTGCTATTCTTCTCATCTTTCTTCTTCATTCCCTCGGCGGCTTCATCTATAGCTTTTTCCGTGGCTTCAGCAGACTTGTTTAACACCTTATTTTCTGCTGTTTCAGCTACGCTCTTTTTGATCTTGTTCAAAAGCTGCGCTTCGGCATTCCGGGTCATGAACAGCACAAAAGCGACCAGGAACAACAGGCAGGATTGTTTTTTCATTTGATCCAGGGTTTAAATAAAGATTCAGTTGATCTGTAGTTCACCCCGAAAGATAAACAGGAATAAAACGCTTTGATTGGAAAAAAGTCTCAATTTTATTTACCTGCGGGCTTCCCTGAGAACATTTTTACGATGTTGAGATTGCGGTTAAAAAAGTAGCCCGGAGTTTCGCCAACGATCTCCTTAAAATCATTGATAAAATGGGATTGATCAAAATAGTTGCCGTCAAAAATCAACTCCTGATAATCTATGGCATTTTCATCCCTTATTTTTGTCCACAGGTAATCCAGCCGCACTACGCGCGCCAGGGTTTTAGGGCTTACACCTGTGCGTTTAATGAATTTCCGCAGCAAGGTACTTTTGCTCGCAAAACATTCCTGCATAATTTCTTTCAGGGGATACGCAATGCTTTTTTCGAGTATTTTATCGTAAAGGATATCTATAGCATCCGGGCAATACGGTGTTTGCTGTACTGAATTTATAAACCCGGAAAAGTAAGCCGCACGCTCACTCGTGGTATTGAGATTTGCCATTGCTTCCCAAACCGGGAAAAAGATATGTTGGGGCAGCGTTATGCTTCGTTTTGAAACGGGGGACATATCCAATTCAAATAATTGTGAGAAAACAGTTGCTTTGCAGGTTATGGCCAACGTGTCCATATTGCCCCGGAATTGCAATGTGATTGCGCCGGGAACAATAGGTGCTACAAAAAAAGGCTCTAATTTCAGGGAAGTTTCTCCGGGGATCAAAGCACAGTCTTTAAAATGAAAAATTATGGAGATATCGGGACGGGGAATAAATTTATCTGCCAGAGACGAGCCTGTGAACCGGTATGCTTCAAATTTCCGGATCAGCCATTCATTGTTTCTATCATTATCAAAAAGCTCAACATACAACATTACTTTCCTGTACTTTGCGGTTAAAGGTTGCGGTATAGGAACTGCAAAAAATGCACACTGGTAAACCTGGTATTCAGCAGGCATTTTG
This sequence comes from Agriterribacter sp., assembly GCF_035444585.1. Taxonomy (GTDB): domain Bacteria; phylum Bacteroidota; class Bacteroidia; order Chitinophagales; family Chitinophagaceae; genus Agriterribacter. The sequence goes on along the minus strand of NZ_DAOMOZ010000026.1, from coordinate 4,781 downwards.
TCAATGTTACAACTTTCCCCCTACAATTGCAGGTGTTCGCCCACCTTTCTTTCATATTATTTCCGCCCCCGGGTAAATTCATCAGCAGGCTCATGAGCCGCTTTATTAAAGACCGCACAACCGGTTAGAAGCTGATGCCCAGGCTCACATAGGAACTTATTTTCCGCAACTGGTCGCTGTACATGGCACTGATCTCAAGCGGGCCCAACGCAAAATTATAACCAAAAGTAAGCGCATACCCCGAAAAGAAACTGGGATTGTCGAAAAACACGCTGCTGTTAACAAAGTTGGTAAACAATACATTGGCCCGGGCGGTAGCGTAGGTGTTAGACAAAAATTCATATCTCACGCCGCCCATAAAGGCAGCTACGGTAGGCGCATAGGTTGTGGCTTCAGGCAATCCTGCAAACATGATCTGGTTCTCATACAGGGGGATCATCCCTCCTATGGAAAACTCATTCATTACATTATTGGTATAGTTAAAATTAATTCCTGATTGCATGGAAGCCAGCATGGTAGTTCTGTGCGTAATATGATAATAAGATTCTATGTTCAACGAAGTGCGCCAGTAAGGATGTGTGGCGATGGTGTATTGATCAGTGGAACCGGGCGATCCATCTTTAAGAATAGAAACATGCTCGTGTTGTTTCAGCACTCTTCCCATTTCAGCGTCTATCTTCACTCCTCTTGTGGGAAAGACCGGCTTATCCAACACGTTATATTTTAAAAAAGCAAAGGCAGTGGGAAAGCTGCTGCGGCCATTCAATTCAAGCGGTGCGGATATGACAGGTGAATAATTAACGAACTCCATACGAAAGCCAAGCCCGGTTAACAATTTCCTGTTGGATGAAAAACCTGCTTTAGCGTTGAACACCGAATATTGTCTTTTATACAACCCGGTTTCTTTATAGGCATTGCTGGCCTGAAACAAATTGTAGGTATTGATATCAAACCTGTCGTACTGGGCGCCCAGCGAAAAAGAAAAGTTTTTATGCCTTCCTATATATTGCAGGTGCTCGGCCCTTGCCCGGATATTATCCCCGATATTGAGCGTAACAAGGCTCCTCGAATTGGTAGTGAGAAAGTTACGGCTCGTAAAATTAACGATAGCGCTGATGCCGCTGAACTTATCATAGTGCAGGCCCAGCTTTGCAAATGTGAGCGGGTTCTCTGCAACGTCAAAAACAATTTTATAGCTGCCATCGGGTTGTTCGTGCAACGAATACAATATGCGGTTATAATATCTTGTGCCAAACGCATGCCGTATCATCTCAGAGATGTCTTTTGCTGTATACCACTCATTCATGAACAGGTTGAGGGTATTGATAAAAAATTCAATGCTTGTATTTTTCAAACCACTTAGTTCAAAGGATGATATCTTAACCTTCTTCGTTTCAGGCAACCGGTTCACCTTAGGTGGAACGGGGCCATATAATGCATCTAAGGAATCGGCAAGCCGCTTCAACTGCGGATACAATTCACGCCCTTTTTTAATGCCCGCTTCCAGAATATCTTCAGCCTGCCCGAAGCTGCCCATATTGTATTTTTCCAGCGGGTAGGTTACATAAATATCACAAAGCGGAACTTCTGTACGATGGTCTTCCGCCTCTCTGAAAAAAGCCACCTGTAAAAGCACCTGTATAACGCTGCGCACTTTATTGGATGCCAGCAGCCCTGTAGATACATTGCTGCCTACTACAATATCGGCGCCCATTCTTTTCACATCCTGCACAGGAAAATTCCTTACTATGCCCCCGTCTATGAGGAACCGGTCGTTCACTTTAACCGAGGTAAAAAAAGACGGTATCGCCATGCTTGACCGGATGGACGAAACAATTTCCCCGTTTTCCATAACCACAGCCTCTCCTGTTCCGACATCGGTAGCAATGCATTTAAACGGAATGCTGAACTGCGAAAAGTCCTTGATATGACTTACAGGGAAAAACAATTCTGAAAATTTCAGCCACAGTTCCTGGCCTTCCAGTATGCCGGTAGGTAATGTAAAACGATGATTTACCCAGGGCAACTCCACCACATATTTTGAATATTCATCTTTTTCTTCCATAAACACACTCCGGAGCGACGACTGGTTGCTTAACAGGAGCTCCCAATCAATAGTTCCTGCTATTTTTTCAATGGTATCGGCAGAATAACCAACAGCATACAAACCGCCAATAACTCCACCCATGCTTGTACCGGTAATGTAATCAATGTTGAGTCCTGCCGAATCAATGGCTTTCAGTATGCCTATATGTGCCAGCCCCTTTGCTCCGCCGCCACTTAAGGTTAAGCCTATTTTAGGGCGCCCCGGCGGTTGCTGGGCACGCGCGGGGTGTGTAAAAAAGAAAAAAAGCATGCACGCTATAAGAAGAAATCTCATGGCTTTTATAAACTGTTTTTCACACAGACAATAAATGTTCCACTTTCGTTGCTACACTGTGATAAATGTAATAACCGGCTCCCCGAATATGAGCTGTGATACAATCAGCCGTATCCTTTTCAAACGTACATGAAATTTTTCATTCATAAAACCTGCCCGTTCCGGCAGGCGGGTACAAAGGATGAATGAAAAATTTTATGGGAGTTCCCCGTCCGTACCGGCATGCCGGCCCAACGAAGCCATTCTGGCGGGGGCGGGCTCCCGGCTAAAAAACAATAATAAATATTCAAGAGGAATATACCAACATAAAAACACACAGAAAATGTAATGCAGGCTTCCATGCTGCCCGCCCTTGTTTTGCTACATTTGCACAAATTAAGCTGCATTGAAGCATTTAAAAGCCGTTAACAAATATTTTAGAAAGTACAAGTGGCGTTTCTTGCTTGGCATCATCTTCGTAATTGTTTCCAACTATTTTGGCATACTGGCGCCACAGGTCACCGGCTATGTAATAGACAAGGTACAAATAAAAATAAGCCAACTCACCATTGACGAGCAGGCATATACAAAGGACTATTCGAAAGAATATGATCCTCTTGTTAAAGCTTTTATAAACCAGGCCGAAGAAAGGATTCAGCTGCACGATTTTACCTGGCTGGTAATGGTGTGCGGCATCACTTTATTAGCGCTGGCTTTGTTACGGGGTATTTTTATGTTCTTTATGCGGCAAACGATCATTGTAATGAGCCGGCTGATCGAGTTTGATCAGAAAAACGAAGTATACCTTCATTACCAGCAACTGGATACCGCCTTTTATAAAAACCACAGTACCGGTGATTTAATGAGCCGTATGGCGGAAGATGTAAGCCGCGTTAGAATGTATACCGGCCCTGCCATGATGTATTTTATTAACCTGGTAGCGCTTATCGGACTCAGTCTCTTTTACATGTTCCGGAAAAACTGGGAGCTCACTATTTATGTGCTTGCTCCGCTTCCCATTCTTGCCATAACCATATATATCGTTAACACCATCATCCATAAAAGAAGCGAGCATATCCAGTCGCAACTCAGCACGCTTACAACCAATGCACAGGAATCGTATTCGGGCATACGGGTGATCAAATCATTTGTGCAGGAAACCACGATGGAACATTTTTTTGAAAAGAACAGCGAGGCCTATAAAAAAAGCGCTGTTAACCTCGCCAGGATCGAAGCCATTTACTTTCCTTCCATAAGCTTGCTGATCGGCCTAAGCACCCTGCTTACCATTATGATCGGGGGCCTGTATCATATACAAAATCCGAACGACATCACCATCGGAACCATTGCCGAATTTGTAGTGTATATCAATATGCTCACCTTCCCGGTAAGCTCCATAGGCTGGGTTGCCAGTATGATACAAAGAGCATCTGCTTCTCAAAAAAGGTTAAATGAATTTTTGGATACGGTTCCTGATATACGAAATGTGACGACGCCGGTTCCGGTTCATCTGCAGGGGCATATCCGGTTTGAGCATGTAGACTTCACTTACCCGCATACCGGCATCAGGGCGCTGAAAGGCTTTTCGCTGGATATTCCCAAAGGCAGTAAGATAGCGGTTATCGGAAAAACAGGCAGCGGTAAATCTACGATAGCACAACTGCTGCTGCGGATGTATGATCCAACCCATGGCAGGATACTGATGGATGGAACTGATATCCGGCAAATGGATATGCGTCGGCTGAGAGCTCAGATCAGCTATGTGCCCCAGGATATATTTTTGTTCAGCGACAGCATAGCGGGGAATATCCGTTTCGGGCTGGATGAAGCATCGGAAGATATGATCCGTAAAGCCGCCCGCCAGGCAAGCGTGGAGAAAGAGATCGGCCGGTTCCCCGAAGGCTTTAAAACACTGGTGGGTGAACGCGGTGTAACCCTCAGCGGCGGACAAAAGCAAAGGATCTCTATAGCCCGTGCTATGATCAAAGATCCCGAGATCGCGGTATTTGACGATTGCCTGAGCGCAGTAGACTCAAGAACCGAAAACGAGATCATCGGGAATTTATACGAATTTTTAAAAGAAAAGACGGCTATAATCATTACGCACCGCATTTTCAGTCTTTTTGCATTTGACAGCATAATAGTAATGGATGAAGGGAAAATAGTGGAGCGGGGAACGCACGATGAACTGCTGATGCTGAACGGGTATTACACCGAAATGTACCGCCAGCAACAGGAGCAGGAATTAAATGAAGAATAAAAAGCTGCAAATCAGCACTATAAGAGTTTAGGTTAAAATTTTGTCAATTCAAAAACAATTTTATCTTTGTCACTCTTAAAAACAGGACAAGTTAAACCTTTAAAAAATTATTACTGTGGCGTACGACAACAATGACAAAAGGATGGAGAGTGTGTACAGCAA
>NZ_DAOMOZ010000025.1:0-34461 GCF_035444585.1 Agriterribacter sp. | reverse complement strand
CGTTCCCTGGATAGAAAGCCATTTGGGATGGCAGGCAACTTTTATCATCATTGGAGTGATCGGTTTTATATGGCTGATTTTCTGGTATACCTTATACACCCCGCCTGAAAAGCAAAAGCGATTAAGTGCTGCAGAATATGCTTATATCAATAGCGATGCTGACGAAAAAGAAGTTTCAGAAGCAGCTGGACAGGAGAAAAAAGTAACCTGGACAAAACTGCTGCGTTACAAGCAAACCTGGTCGTTTGCCATCGGTAAATTTATGACCGATGGCGTGTGGTGGTTTTTCCTGTTTTGGCTACCCGCTTATCTCAAGGATCAATATCACCTTGAACTCACAGAAATGGCGATCCCGCTTGCCGTGCTCTATAGTATGACCATGGTGGGAAGCATTGCCGGAGGATGGTTCCCGGTATACTTTATTAAGAAAGGTTATACAGCTTATGATGGCCGCATGAAAGCAATGCTCATCCTTGCCTTTATACCACTGGTGGTATTAGCGGCACAACCCCTGGGGCATACCAGCTACTGGGCACCGGTATTGCTGATAGGTATTGCCGCATCGGCACACCAGGCCTGGAGCGCCAATATATTTACAACAGTATCGGATATGTTCCCTAAAAAGGCGGTAGCATCCGTTGTGGGCATAGGAGGTATGGCAGGAGGACTTGGGGGTGTTTTAATTACCAAACTTGGGGGTGCCTTGTTTGATCATTATAAAGCTTTGGGCCATATAGAAACCGGATACACCATTATGTTTTCTTTATGCGCTGTTGCCTATTTGATTGCATGGGTTATCATGAAGCGTCTTGTACCGAAGTATAAACTGATCACTGACCTGTAAAAGACCATTTCACTCATATCAGAGGTTACCCCTCTTCAATTCATTAACGGCCCGGTGCGCAGCACGGGCCGTTAATGCCATGTATAATATTGAAGGGCTCTGATTACCGGTGCTGGTCATGCAGGCGCCGTCGGTTACAAAAACATTTTTACAGGCATGCAACTGGTTCCATTTATTCAGTAAAGAGGTTTTGGGATCGTTGCCCATCCTGCAGCCGCCCATCTCATGAATATCCAGCCCCGGAGCCTGTTTGGTATCATTTTGCCGGATTTTCTTTACTCCTGCCTTATCCAGCATTGCCGTACTTTCCGTTAAAAAATCCTTTAGCATCCGCTCATCATTATCATCGTACCCCACCGAAGTAACCAGCAGGGGTATGCCCCACTGATCTTTTTGTTCTGTGCTCAAACGAACGTGATTTTTTTCTTTGGGAATGGTTTCACCCTGCATATACATATACACTTTCCAGCCGCCGGGTTCTGTAAGCGCCTGCTTGTATGCCGCACCTATTGTTTCCGTTGTTGAGCTTTCGTCGGTTCTTGTACGGTAGGATCCCATAAAAGTGGTAAAGCCCCCCACATAATCCGTATCCTGTTTGTGGAGGTTCCTGTAATTGGCCAGTATGGGTTCGGTTGGATTACGTCCATAATAATATTTATCTTCAAAACCTTCCATTTCACCGTTTACCGATGCACGGTAGTTGTGAAAGCAAACGTATTTTCCCAACAGCCCGCTATCGTTTCCCAACCCGTTGGGGAAGCGGGATGAGGTTGAGTTCAGCAAAATCAAATTGCTGTTCAATGCGGAAGCGTTCACAAAAATAATCCTGGCAAAATACTCCGTTGCTTTCCTGCTGTGGGCATCAATTACGCGTACACCTTTAGCCATTCCTTTTTGCGCATCATAAATAACAGATTCCACCACCGAATCGGGTCGTATGGTTAACTTACCTGTTTTTTTGGCCCAGGGTAAAGTAGCAGATACAGAACTGAAGTATCCGCCAAACGGACAACCCCGCATGCATAAATTCCGGGCCTGGCATTTACCCCGGCCCTGCTGCAAATGCACTTCCCGGGGTTGGGTTAACTGCGCCCAGCGGGCCTGCACTAAAAACCTGTCTTTATAATGGGTCTTTATTTTTTGCCGGATAGCCTGCTCCACGCAATTCAGATCAAATGGAGGAAGAAATTCTCCGTCGGGCATAGCCTCTATACCATCTCTGTTACCGCAAACACCTGCAAACAGCTCAACATGCGAATACCAGGGTGCTATATCCTCATAACCGATCGGCCATTGCAAACCATACCCGTAGCGTGCCGGCGCAGTAAATTCAAACCTGCTCCAGCGCTGACATGCCCTTCCCCATGTAAGGGATTTTCCTCCTACCTGGTAACCCCGTATCCAGTCGAACGGCTTTTCCTGCACATAAGGATGATCTTCATCCTTAATAAAAAAATGAGCCGTTTCCTCACTGAAGCCGGCAGCTTTGCTGATCAATGGATTTTCTTTCAGGTACGCTTTTGTTACATCGCCCCGGTGCTCAAATTCCCACGGATCTTTAAAAGCAGTGGGATAGTCCTTTATATGTTCAATGTTTCTTCCCCGCTCCAGGACCAATGTCTTCAATCCCTGCTCACACAGCTCTTTTGCCGCCCACCCGCCGCTGATGCCTGAGCCAATAACAATAGCATCATAAGTGTTTTGTTGTATGCCTCCGGCATTGATATTTACCTGTATTGAATCCTGTGGCATGCGGTGATCGTTGGGTTTTGAAATAGTACGCCAAAAGTAAAATAATTGAAGCGGTATCTGGCAGGTATCTATGCAAACAACCAAACAGTAACAAATGGACAATACAGATACCGCCACCGGGATGCGGTGCTTATTTTTATTAAAATCTGAGGTTAATTTTCTTCAAACCGGATTTCCTGCAGCACCTGTTTTTGGGAGCGGGTGATCATGAAAATGGTAGTTCTGAATTCACCATATCTTGTCTGCAGGTTCCCGATACAAAATTCAGAACCGCTGTTCAATCCTTTATGAACAATGCGGAATGCTTTAACGCCATAGGAGTGAAAAAAATCTTTCAGTATAACCTCGGCCTGCCTGCGGCTGTAAGAGCTGCTTTTGTCGTGCAGGGTAATTTCAACCATTTTATCAAAATAATGCGACAACTGGTTGGCATCACCGGTGTTCATGGCTGTAACTACATCCTCGATTGAATAGGAATAAGAGGCACCCGAGTAATTAAACGACAGGCCACCTATCATTACAACCGATAAAAGGATCTTAAGAAAATAGTTTTTCATGAACAAAAGAATTCACTTCCACAATACTCCAAAAATGTGCCAGATTAGGAACTGAAGTCCATACCGGTTATGAATGTGAATAAATACATGGTAAAACAAACTCATGTTTGTATAAAATATTGTATTGGTTCTATTTTAAAGTTCATTTAACGGTCATATGTATAAAGCACATGCAAAATATATGGACGAGTTTTTGTATTGCGGTTATCAAAGGGTTTTTCCAAAAAATAGGTTTCATACTCATTTTTCCATATTCCAGCATCATGTTTTTTGGCAAATTCACTTCTATTGAAAATGAGGTAGGAATAATAACCGATAACAAATGTGCCAAGAAACACATAAACGAACTTCCATGAAAGAAAACCATATCTGAGATACGGCTTCATATGTACCGGGGTATGCAATACAACCGCAATTAACAAAGGCACAAGCGGAACCCAAAACCTAGCGTCATATGTTGGCCAATTGAAAACTATGATTATATAACCCAGTAAATAAATGATAATGACCATGGGAATATCCTTCTTCTTTTTTATAAGTAAGAAAAAAAAGTAAATCAGTGAAAAAACTCCCGTAGCTATGAAAAAGATTTCCTTTATGCCTACACCGATAAAATTAATTTTGAATTGAGAAGTATTTATAAATACTTCCGCCAGGTCGGCAAGATGCCATCGGAGATTGGTAATCCAAAACCCGGCGGGATCGGCTTCAAAAAAAGAAAGCATCAAATTAATATAATCATTGATGCGGAAAAAAGTTGAGAATACAACAATTATAATAAGAAATAAGATTGTTGTAAATAACAATATTCTCAGAGTCTGAGCTTTCCTTCGACTCGTATTCTTCTTCTGAAGGATAAGTGTCAGCACCATGGAAAAAACAAGAAGTACTCCGATGGTTCTGGTTATTATTGCCAAAAAAGTAAAAATTAAAAGTCCCGCCAGGTTGCCTGTCTTTTTGTTATCCATGTATGCAGTATAAAAAAACAGAGCCCCTGTCGAAAAAAACAAATACTGAATGTCGGATAAAGGAGTAATTGTGCTTTTAACAATTGTCCAGTTTAACAGGGTTAATACAATAAGCTGCCAGGCTTTTATGCTGCTTCGAAAAATGCTGTTCACAAAATATAAACTTCCTCCCAGGTATAAGTAGTTCACCAGCACAATATAAAAAGAGCTGCATAAGCCGAGTTTTGAAAGCAATAACAGCAATACCGGGTAACCATACGGCAGACGATTTCCCATCTCACTGACTGGGTGCTTTCCAGCCTCAAGCCATTCTTTTATTTGAATATAACGCAGCACATCATTACCTAACCGAAAAGGCGTAAAACTAAGAATCATATAGGCTATAGACAACGCAAGCAGTATGAATACAGGGGAAGTCAGAAAATTAAATCTACCACAAAGAGTATTATTTGTCATTTACCGTGTCTGTAATTTATCAGTAAACAATATTAGTGAATAAAGGATAAATCAAAACGCAGTTAAATAACTTAATTTTGCCCTATGGAACGCAAAAAAGTAATACTGATCATCATGGACGGCTGGGGGCTGGGCAAGGTAAAATCCAGCGATGCCGTCCAAAACGCCCAAACGCCCTTTGTGGATGCGCTTTACGGGAAATATCCCAACAGCACGCTTGTTACCTGTGGTGAAGCAGTAGGGCTGCCGGACGGACAAATGGGCAACAGTGAAGTAGGGCATTTAAACCTGGGCGCAGGAAGGATCGTATACCAGGAGTTGCAGCGTATAAACCTTGCCGTCAGAAGCGGGGAGCTCAGGAATAATAGGATTTTATTGGATGCCATACGGTATGCCAAAACGAAAAAAAAATCATTACACCTGTTAGGACTGGTAAGCGATGGCGGGGTACATTCTCATATTAACCATCTGAAAGCCATTACAGGCATCTGCCAAGAAGAGAAATTAGATGATGTCTTTATCCATGCTTTTACCGATGGCCGCGATACAGACCCCAAAAGCGGGCTGGGCTTTATTAAAGACCTGCAGCAGCATCTTGCGCAAACCACGGGCGAGATATCCACGGTTACCGGGCGCTATTATGCAATGGACAGAGACAAACGGTGGGAAAGAGTGCAACTGGCTTACAATGCGCTTGTAAACGGAGAGGGTGAGCAAACCGATAATATTATTGCGTCTATAGAAGCCTCTTATACCGCCAATGTTACCGATGAATTTATAAAGCCGGTCATTAAAAGCCAGGCGGTTGCCGGAAGAGGCCTCATTAAACCCGGCGATGCGGTAATATGCTTCAATTTCCGCACCGACCGCTGCAGGGAAATAACCGAAGTGCTTACCCAAACCGATATGCCGGAGTATAACATGCATACGCTTCCGCTGGAATACACTACCATGACGGAATACGACAAAACCTATAAAAATGTGCATGTTATTTTTGAGAACGATAACCTCACCCACACTTTGGGAGAAGTGATAGCTGCCAACGGGTTAAAGCAGATCCGGATGGCAGAAACGGAAAAATATCCGCATGTGACTTTCTTTTTCAGCGGCGGACGTGAAGCACCCTTTGAAGGGGAAAAAAGAATCATGGTCCCTTCGCCAAAAGTACCTACCTACGACCTTAAGCCCGAAATGAGCGCACATGAGCTCACTGCCTCCCTGTTGCCGGAGATCAGCAATGAAACTGCCGATTTTATCTGCATCAATTACGCCAACGCCGATATGGTGGGACATACAGGGGTTTGGGATGCTGTGATCAAAGCGGTGGAAACCGTGGATACCTGCGTGGAAAAAGTAGTGATGGCAGCATTGGACCATAACTATACCGTATTTCTTACTGCAGATCATGGCAATGCCGATTATATTGTTAATGAAGACGGTACGCCCAATACCGCCCATACATTGAATCTTGTACCTTTTTTTATTATTGATAATGAATGGAAAGGTAAAATAAACCATGGAAAGCTGGGCGATCTTGCCCCTTCTATCCTAAAAACAATGGAACTGCCTATCCCTTCTCAAATGACTGGGAATGTTTTAATGGAAAAATCGCTTCTTATTCAATAAGAACCGGTTACCAAAAAGCAAATTTTTTCTTCTGCGGGCAGCACATTGTATCAAAAAATTGTCTAAATTACATGAAATCAACATTGATTTCATGACTGAAGAGGCTATGCTCAAAGGCTGTATACGTAACCAGGCCGCAGCACAACAGGAATTATACTACCGGTATAGTCCTAAAATGCTGTCTGTTTGCTATCGTTACGCAAAAAGCCGGGAAGATGCTGAAGACATGCTTCAGGAAGGGTTCATTAAGATTTTTGGACAGCTAAAGCAATTTCAAAACAGGGGAGCGCTGGAAGGATGGATCAGGAAGATCATCGTTCATACCTGTATCAACAATCTTAAAAAGAACAAAAAATTTGCCGAAAGTGTGGATATCATATATGCTTCGGGTGTGCATATCCGTGAAGAAAGCGTTCCTTCTATAGTACAGGCCAAGCAGGTGGTGGAATGCATCAGAATGTTACCGATAGGATACCGTACTGTACTTAACCTGTATGCCGTGGAAGGCTATTCGCACCGTGAAATTGCAACCATGCTCGACATTGAAGAAAGCACAAGCCGATCGCAGTATACAAGAGCAAAAGCCATGCTGGAAGACATACTGATAAAGAAACACATTTTGCCGCAGTATACAGATAAGTTAGCGTTGGTAGCTGTTAATCCGTAAAAGAAAAATAAATTATAAAACCAAAACTACTAATCCGTTATTGAATATACCAAGGGACTGACTATGGAGAGAAATATTCATATAGATGAATTTGAAGAATTCCTGAAGGAGAAGGCTGATCAATATAAGATGTATCCGTCAGATAAGGCCTGGAGCAACATTCACCATTCTCTTCATCCGAGGAAAAAATGGCCGTACATTTCATTAACGTTATTGCTGCTGCTTGGTACCGCTGTATTTGTTGATTATTATACGTACAATTTAGTGGTACCGGTTAATAAGGTGCTTACTTTTAGTAATACCCATTTTCAGAAAAGTAATCCATCATCTTCTTCCAACCCTGCTTTAAATGCATCCGGGTTAACTCCGGCTGATCTTTTAACAGGCGGGGCTGATAATAGCATACAAGCTGCCCCGTTATTATCGTCCTCTGCCCCAAAAACAATCACCCCGTCAAAACCATCGTTGACCGGTATCGCAGATGATAGCTATGCAGAAAATGATGATATAGAAGTAGCGGGCCCGGAAATTTTACCGGTTCATCCAAATGCGGCAGATATCGTTATAACGTCTACGGCCACTGCAGCACCAAAGGAAAATGAAGATGACAAAAAAATAAAGAAAGTACTATGGGGCGGCGAGGCATTTAAAAAATCAAAATTTGAATGGCAACTTTCTTTTTCGCCCACCATAAGCTATCGAAAGCTTACAAGCGGAATAAGCGAGGTTACAGATGTATTCAGGGGAGTGCCATACAACACGGTTCAAAAAAACACCACGGTAAATAACCTGGTTACACATAAACCCGCGGTTGGAGCCGAGGTTGGAGCGAACGTAATATATAAGCTTACCGATAATTTTTTATTAAGAGCAGGCCTGCAATTGAATTATTCGAGGTATCAGCTAAGGGCTTATGCTTCCAAACCGGAACAGGCTACCCTTGCAGTTGTATCTAACCCTTTGGGCACAGATTCAATTAATGTTATCTCTACTTTGCAAAACTTCAGCGGTAGCGGATCATCATGGTTCAACAATGAGTACTTCCAGGTGTCTTTGCCTGTTGGCTTTGAATGGGGTGTGCTCGGCAATTCAACATTACGGTGGAATATTGCCGCCAGTGCACAACCGGTTTATAATTTTGCCAATAATGTTTACCTCCTTTCCACCGATTTCAAACGCTATGGACAGGATCCCTCCCTTATACGCAAATGGAATATAAATGCAGGCGTTGAAACCTATGTTTCTTACAATATGGGATCCTTTAAATGGCAGGCAGGGCCGCAATTGAGGTACCAGTTGATGTCGAGCTACAAAAGCCAGTACCCGGTTAAAGAATATCTGGTTGATTTTGGATTTAAAATTGGTATAACAAAAACGATCAGGTAAGCGCTTCCCATTGCCCGGTGACAGCCGGCAACTGATCTCCAAAAACTTTTATCATTTCCATTTCATTCAATTATTTGTTCATTATTTTTAGCAGATGAAAAAACAATTGTTCATCACCCTTATTTTTTTTCCTATTGCGCTTTACAACTGCACCAACACTACCACACCATCAGATCAATCAAAAGAGAATACTCCCGAAAAAGCATTTTACCCCGTTGGCAATTATATACTCAGCCAGTTGTCCTATATTGATTCAATGCCGCTGGCTGTAATAAAATATACCACCATACATAATGTTACGGATACTTCCATTATAGAAAAAAAAGATTTCAGGCATATTGCCGCAGCATTTATAACGCCTGATATCAGTTCCGCCGAACTAAAACCGCAGTATGAAGAGCATTCTTTTATTGATGCCACACTGGGCACCATAACATTAACGTATACTACCGAAAACGATAAACTGCCGGTACGCAAAGCCGATATTTTATTAAACCAGGAAAATACAGGCGTTAAAACGATTTATATTGAAAAAAACATACCCGGCGCCGACCCGGTAATAAAAAAAATGTTATGGATAGCTGACCGCAATTGCCAGATCACTACACTTGTGCAAAAAGAAGGGCAGCCGGAACAGGTTATCTTCGAAAAATATGTATGGGACGAAAAGCATTGATACAGCACCTCATGTGATTTCTGCCCATACGCTAAGTCTGCCCCTGCATTGTCCTTTTGTGAATATTGTTTTACAATTCCTGCACATAATTCCTGTCAATGATAATTCAGGTAATTTTGCAGTTGACTTATTATGACTACAGCATCCTTTCAGCAAATTGCGCATACCATACCCGTACAACCGGGTATTTACAAGTATTACAATGAAGCGCATGAACTTCTGTATGTAGGCAAGGCAAAAAATCTGAAAAAAAGGGTCAGCTCCTATTTTAATAAAGGCTTTACCAATTATAAAACACACGAATTAATTCAGCGCGTCCATAGCATTGAATTTACCATTGTTAACTCAGAGCAGGATGCATTTTTGCTGGAAAACAGCCTGATCAAGCAATTCCGGCCAAAATACAATATCCAGCTAAAGGACGATAAGAGCTTTCCTTTTATCGTGATCAAGAACGAGCATTTCCCCCGCGTCTTTCTTACCCGAAGAAAGATCAACGACGGATCCGAATACCTCGGACCTTATACATCGGTTGGGAAAGTAAGGGAACTGCTGGATTTCATCAGGCAAAACATCCCCCTGCGCAACTGCAAACTCAACCTTACCCCGCAGAACATACAAAAGAAAAAATTCAAGGTCTGCCTGGAGTATCATTTGGGAAACTGCAAAGGTCCGTGTGAAGGGCTGCAAACCGAAGAAGATTACAAAGAGGGATTAGTACAGATAAAGAACCTGCTCAAAGGCAATTTGGCACCTGTTATTCACCAGTTCAGGGAAGAAATGAAAAAGCATGCAGAACACATGGAGTTCGAAAAGGCTGAAGTGCTCAGGAAAAAAATTGAGCATTTGCACCAATACCAGTCAAAATCAACAATCGTAAACAATAAGCTGGGCAATGTTGATGTATTTTCCATTTTAGAAGAAGGGGATATTGCCTATGTAAACTACCTCATGGTAGAAAACGGCACCATCGTACAAACAAAAACCATTACACTTGAAAAAAAACTGGATGAAACAGCAACAGCTATACTGGAGTTTGCTATTGCACAGCTAAGAGATACTTTTAACAGCAATGCCCCGGAAATCATTATACCCTTTCCCATTCATTATCCCCAGCAAGGTGTAACGATAACCGTGCCAAGGGGGGGAGACAGGAAAAAACTTTTAGACCTCTCGCAAAAAAATGTAAATTATTTCCAGGAAGAGCTGAAGAAAAGAAAAATGCTTCACCTGGAGGGAAAAACAGACGAACAGAGAAAAGAAACGCTCTTGCAGCTACAGAAAGATCTGCTTTTGCCTGCATTTCCGGCACATATTGAATGTTTCGATAATTCAAATTTCCAGGGAAGTTTCCCTGTATCGGCAATGGTATGTTTTAAGATGGGTATTCCGAGTAAAAAGGACTACCGCCATTTTAATGTAAAAACAGTAAAGGGGATCAATGATTTCGCCACTATGAAAGAAGCTGTTCACAGGAGATATAAAAGGCTCACCGATGAGCAACAGCCGCTTCCTCAACTGGTAATTATTGACGGTGGAAAAGGTCAGCTAAGCGCTGCACTTGAAGCCATACATGAGCTCGGACTTTCCGGCCAAATGACCGTAATAGGGTTGGCCAAAAACGAAGAAGAAGTTTTTTTTAGCGGCGACAGGCAATCATTAAAGTTAGACTGGGGAAGTGACAGCCTGAAATTACTGAGACAGATCAGGGATGAAGTACACCGGTTTGGCATAACTTTTCATCGTCAAAAAAGAAGCCGGGGCACCTTCAAAAATGAACTGGAACTGATCCCCGGTATTGGAAAGGCTACAGCAAACATGCTGTTGAAAACATTCAGATCGGTAAAGAACATAAAGCAAACACCTGCCGAAAAACTGGCGCCGCTTATCGGCAGCGCAAAGGCACAACTCATTGAGGAGCATTTCAAAAGACAGGAAAAAGATAAATAAGAATGTTCCAGGTGTAAAAAAGGGGCCAGGATAGATATCCAGCCCCGTTTTTAAAATCCAATATCCTATGAAAAACCGGGATAAAGATAGTGTAGCAGCTTCATATTGCAATACCCAAATGTGGGTATTTTTAATCAATATTAAAGTTGCATTTCACTTTATTATAACCCCGGTTGAAGAAAACAGGAACACTACAAAAAAAGGATTGCCGGGCGGCAATCCTTTTTGAAAATTTTCTGATTATTTTTAATATGACCAAAGGTCCTGTTCGTAATTGAATATCGTGTTTTTCACGTCCTCACCTTCCAGCAAACGAAGGATATCATCTTTTACGTATTGCTTCAAATACAGATCGTAAGGATTATCAAGCGTGGATTTAACGATATAGCTTCCAAAAAAACGGCTTTCAAACAGCTCTTCCCAGCTCATCCGTGCACCATAGTTTTTGCCGTTGTACACTTCAAACTTGGCCAATGCAGGGCGCATATCGGGATAGTAAACCCAGAATATAGGAGCAGAACCGATTTCCTGGCCGGTTACCTTATCGAAATAGGTTTTTACCGGGGCAATGCCTAAGATCCTCACATACATCCTTGAAGATTCTTTATCGAACACCCATTCTTCCTTGATCCTGAACTTGGTAATATCATCCATATTGAACTCTTCGCATACCACTGATTCCTTCATAATGCCTTTTGCCAAAGTTGGATCTTTTTCCACATCAGGTACCATTATCGTATCGCATGAGCCTGCCAGTTTTGAACCGATCTGGTCCAGCGTCATGGGTGTAGTAAAACGGTCATCTATAGATGCATCGAAAGCTGTAACCTCACCGCTTTTGATTGTATTGAGCAAAATAGCAATAAAACGCTGGTTACCATTGTCTTCATCTGCTTTGTAGCGGAACGGTAAGTTTATTTTTTCACGAATATCTATTTCCCGCCACACTTTTTCCCTGTATATGGCGTCATCTTCGCGAATGTTTTCATATGCCAGCGGCGTACGGTCTTTTACAAGGTTTTTCTCTATCGCATTGTCGTTGCGAAGCGATTTCCTGATCGTGTCCATTTTCAGAGGATCCTGCCTGGTCGGCGCTTTAACGATCATTGTATCCTTTTCAGCCGCCTCAAGATTGGCATTGGCTACATTTGCCTGCGTTTTTTGGGCAGTGGTCTTCTTTTTTGCCGACGTAGTCGTTTTCCTCGTGGTTTTTTTCCTGGTCTGCGCATCAACTGTGTTGACAACCATTCCAAAAGCCGCTACCAGCAAAGCATATTTCGCGAATTTCCATTTCATGGTCAAAAGTGTTAACTAAAACAAATGATAAAACTTATATAAACAGGCTTACTACCTCAATATAAATGACAATGGCTTTAAAGTGATCGTTCTTCCGTCGGGCCCTTTGGCTTTAATGTTATCAATATACACTCCTCTTCCCGGTTTAAGATTGTTGACCAATGTAGCAGCGCTGCCGCTCCACCGCGGACCGTTATTGGCAACCGGGTTATAATCCGCACTGCTTAAATCGGCTATCGTATAGCTGATCACCTGGTACAGCGCTTCAAATTCAGAATTCTGTAAAACCGCTCTTACGCCACCCATAGCTTTAAACTGTGCTGTAGATACCTGCCCGCCTTCAAATGTACCTACCATACCTGTTGCAGGCGGAAGATATTTTACACGGAAAGCTACTTTACCTACCGCTTTACCTTCTACCATTACATTTACATTTGCCTCACCGGGCTGACTTGGAATAGCCGTATACTTGCTGCCGGAGTTTTTGGAAATCCTGCCATTGGTAATGGAAGCATTCACTTTTTCGCTGCCTGCGCCGGCAGTAATGGTCAAAGGATTTTCAACCCCCACATACAATACATTCATTTTATCGGCCATAACAGCTACACCCGAAGGCTGACCAACTGTATATTCAAAAACCTTGCTAATTGTTTTTTCTTCACCGGTAGCAGGATCAGGATATTTAACATCTATTTTCAGGCTGTGCCCGCCGGACCCGCCTGCTGGCATTTTGATGTCTGCCACACCGTTGTCACCCACAGTTACCGCGTTACCGTTAACAAATACTTTGGGTTTAACGCTCGCATTAAAAGCACCTAACCCTGCTTTGATCTCCAGTTGCTCACCCGGCATCAGGTAAGTAGCATTTGCCCCGATCATTGGCTCAAACTTGTCGAAAATAACTTTTACATCGCCAATTTTCTTGAAACAGAAAGAAGCCACTTTATTCTCTGTATTCTTAACGTCGTTCTGAAACTTACTAAGAATAGTAAGCGCTGCAATAGTTGGCGTCATGTGAAAGTAAGCAGCCGACCAGTCCTGGTTGGTGTTACCAGCCTGAGAAACCGGCTTTTCCGTATTGATGGGTAAGCTATGGTCAAACTCTTTCGCAATTTCCGGATCAATAGAAAGAATATCTTTTTTATACTGTTCCAGCGCCAAACGGAGCTTTTCTCCTTTTCCTTCGGTACCCATTATGCGGGTAGCAGCATCAAGATTATCAATTTTAAAAGTGGTATCACCCTTTTCAGGATCATATCCACTTCCTCTTTTTAAACTGTCTTTTAAATTATCAATATAAACAGTCAGCCTTGCAGAAAGATCTTTAACCTGGTCTGCCTTGGGTTTCCAGATAGCTGCTTTTTCGCGGGTTTTGGGATCTTCCAGACTGGCTGTAAGTGCATCATATATTTCTGATGTGGCTGAGGACAGCGTGCTGTTGGATTTTACCAGGCTGCTGTCAATCGTTTTAAAGGCGTTTATAATTTCGGCAGATACGTTCAGCGCCAACATTGCGGTAAGCACCAAATACATCATGTTGATCATCTTCTGCCGCGGCTCTTTAGGTAGTGACATGATTTTTCAGGATTTAATGTATACGAATCAAGGGTTAATAAGAAATGGATTGAATATTCAACCCATCCGTTCAAAATTATCTGCCCTGCATTGCAGACAGCATATTGCCATACACATTATTCAGACTTCCTAAGTTTTTAGCCAGTAAGCCAATTTGTTCCTGTGTCTTTTTAGCGTCTTCTACACTACCCTGCATGGTTTGTGAAGCCTGTACCAGGTTGCTGTAAAAGCCGTTCATCGCTTTTAAATGGTTATTCGTATCCTGTAACTCCAATTCGTAAATCGTATTTAAAGAAGATAAATTTTTAGTAAGCGTTTGTACCTGATCATGGAACTGCCTGGTAGATTCAGAAGCTTCGCTAAAGGTTTTTGCTGTATTGGCAGCGCCAAGATAAGCATCCTTAACTGTGTCTAATGCCTGGGAGGCGGCTTTTGTTTTAGCAGTATACTCACCGGTAACCGCAGTAATATCGGCTATATCAGACATTTTTTCAACCGTTAATCCAAACTTGCTGAAATTATCGCCTAAGCGTTGCAGATTGGCAGGGTTAATAGCTGCATCCTGCAACATCTTATCCATAGATGCCAGTGCAGGATTTCCTCCGCTAACAGCACCGCCTTTAAAAGCTTCCGCAATTTCTTTCATTTCACCACCGGGAGGCGGTAAAAATGCGTAGGCTAAAAATATTGCCGCTTCTGTTAAAAGCCCAACCGTAAGCATCACATCGGCAAAGGGTTTGTGAAGAATTTTGGCCCATGCGCCAAAAATTACTACTGCTGCGCCAACACACACTAAAACGTTAACGAGTCTTTCGGTGGATCTGTTTGTGCCTGCCATAAAAAAGAGAGTTTTTTGTTTTTTAAAGGGTTTTTCTTTTTTAGATTTCAAAAGGTAATGATCATGCCGTGTCAAGCTATATAACTTCACAAAAGCATAAATAGTTTAGTTTACAGTACAATTATTTTTTAAAATAAGCAATTGGTTGGCTGATAACCGGCTTTCCTATCTGCGTTTACCAGAAGGCGGAAGATCAATTACACAACGAAAACCAATATAGGATTTTGCTGTATCCTGGTATTCGTAAGTGCGGGTGCTCACCTGAAGAAAATAGCCTACATCCTTCCAGCTACCGCCGCGTAAAACTTTCCTTTTCATACGGGGAGGATCACTGTCTTTTGCATTCCAGCGGATATCAGGATTCATGTCGTGCTGAAAGTTGTAAGCGCCTTCATAATAAATCGAAGATGTCCATTCTGCCACATTTCCCGACATATTATACAATCCGAAATCATTGGGCCAGTAAGCGTCTGCACGAACAGGGTACAATCCTCCGTCTTCGGCATAATTACCACGACCGGGCTTAAAATTAGCCAGTAAGCATCCTTTTTTGTTCCTGAGATAATAACCTCCCCAGGGAAAAGGAGCCTGCGAACGTCCGCCGCGTGCGGCGTACTCCCATTCGGCTTCAGTAGGTAACCGGAAATCCGACTCCTGGGTTCTTTTCTGGGATTCAAGAAAACTGTTTAAATATTTTGTTCTCCATTCTGTAAAGGCAACCGCCTGCTTCCAGTTTACTCCTACAACAGGATAATTGCCAAAAGCGGGATGCGAAAAATACCTTTTTGACATTGGTTCATTGTAAGAGTAAGAAAAGTCTCTTATCCAAACCAGTGTATCAGGATAAATGGGAATGTCTTTTTTAACGATGAACTTCGAACGGGCCTGTGTTGCATTTTCTTTCCTGGCAGCTTCTTTATAGTCAAAAGTTTCCGAATGGTAAACCAATTTCCCGGCATCAATTTCTTTTTTGCCGAATATGCGGTTATCCGGAGAAACGATCATAGCATCTAATTGCTCGATCGTTTTGGGATCATTCCATTTGATGGTTTGAATTTTCTTCC
This sequence comes from Agriterribacter sp., assembly GCF_035444585.1. Taxonomy (GTDB): domain Bacteria; phylum Bacteroidota; class Bacteroidia; order Chitinophagales; family Chitinophagaceae; genus Agriterribacter. The sequence goes on along the minus strand of NZ_DAOMOZ010000025.1, from coordinate 18,806 downwards.
AGTCGAGACTGTTGCCGTCCTTGGATTTATACCCCAGTTTATCGCCTGCAATAGAATCACGAACCCAATTTACAAACTGACGGTATTCATTATTGGTAATCTCGGTTTCATCCATCCAAAAACCGTTGATGGTAATTTGCTTGTTACGTGCAGTAAAAGCATAATTGATATCCTCATCGCTGGCTCCCATATGGAACGTTCCCTGTGGAATATACACCATGCCGGGAGGTTTGGGAAGCGTATACTTGCCTCCTGGCGCAACTCCATGCAACTGACCATCTTTTGGTAAGCCTTTAGACGATTTCAACTTGCCACAACTTGCAAACACCATGCTCAGCGTAGCAATTACAACGAGGTTAAGTAACAGGCTTTTCATTTTCATACAAATAGCTTAAAGGGTATATGGACAAATATAGATGAAATATTAATTTAAATTTTCGACGTTTTGAATATTATATTTTTTTTAGCGTACGGGGTCAAAAATACCCGGAAACACAAGTGATATAAACGATAGGCGCCCCAAGTTATTGTGCTTTTTCTCCTTTATCTTTTCCTTTCCTGCTCAATGAGTTGTATTACATCAGCCACCTTTTCTACCGGTTGTAAGCAGGAATAATTGCGGCATAAATAGATATAGGTTTTGTCTTTAACGTGCCGGCCGGTCAGCAAGGGGAAATCAGCATCGTTTCCCGGAGCAGACTGGATCACTTTATTGGGCAAATAATGCGCTGCAATATCTGAAGCAACGTCTTTATAACGATTACCCACCACCGCTATTTCATTTAACCCATAAAAAATATCATACGTTATAGCTGCCCACATTCCAAACGAGGTTGGATATTTTACAATTACTCCGTTTAAGGAAGTGCACATGGCTAACGCCCGGGCCCTCCATGCGGCATTATCAAAAACAAGTGACAAATAATGCAAATTCCAAGCCATTATTGAGTTACCCGAAGGAGTTGCACCATCATATATTTCTTTTATACGCAAAATAATATCCTGCTGGTTGCGGTGCGTATAAAAAAAGAAGCCTGTATCTTCTTCGCTGAAATTATCAATTACCAGCCCGGTCAATTGCTTTGCTCTGAGCAGATAATCCTGCTCTCCGGTGATCTCCTGCAAACAAATAAGCGCCTGCACCAGGAATGCATAATCATCTAAAAAGGCCGGATGCCTGCTTACTCCATTCCTGTATGCATGCATCCAGTTGTTTGTACCCGCATCCTTAAATTTATCCAGCAAAAATGCCATATTTTTTTGGGCGACCCGCTTGTATCTTTCATCGCCGAGGGCCGCATATGCTTTACTGCAGGCTACATTCATCAATGCGTTCCAGCTCAGCAAAATCTTGTCATCGGTTAAAGGAGGAATTCTTTTACCCCTTACTTCTAAAAGCTTTGCTTTACAGGAATTCAGTAAAGACTGCAGGGTTTCCCCGTTCAAACCGTTTTGAGCGGCAAATTCATCCAATGGCTGCAGGATCCTTAAAATATTCTTATGTTCCCAGTTGCCTTCAGCGGTGATATCGTAATATTTGCAAAAAACAGCGGCATCTTCCTGCAGTACCGCTTCAACTTCTTTCTTATCCCAAACATAATATTTCCCTTCAACACCCTCGCTGTCGGCATCCAAAGCAGAGAAAAAACCGCCCTCCTCATTCATCAGCTCGCGTTCAATAAAATCCATCGTTTCCTGCACTGTACCGGCATATAGCGGGTTTTTGGTAAGCTGATATGCCTCACTCAATACCATCATCAATAGTGCATTATCGTAAAGCATCTTTTCGAAATGAGGCACCAGCCATTCACTATCGGTAGCATACCGCGCAAATCCGCCTCCCAACTGGTCGTATATTCCTCCATAAATCATCTTATTGAGGCTGAGCAACGCCTGGTGCAACGCTTTTTCGTTCCCTGTGTGGAAAAAATGCCGCAATAACAACTGTATGGTGAATGTTTGCGGAAACTTCGGCGCCCTTCCAAAACCTCCGTCCCGGGTGTCGGCAGATTGCATGATACAGTCAAAAATGGTGTTGAGCTGCTCCGATGTTATTCTTTCCCCAACCGGTGAGCTTACAATCCCAAAAGCATTGGATTGCAACAGATGACCGGTAAGATTTTCTGCCTGTGTTTCTATTTCACTGCGTTTTTCCTTAAAAGCAGTAATAACACCCTGCAACACCTGCTGCCATGATGGCCGGTTAGGAGCCGGAGAAGGAGGGAAATAAGTGCCCCCATAAAATGGCTTTTTGTGGGGCGTTAAAAATACGTGGAGGGGCCATCCGCCGCTGCCGGTCATGGTTTGAACAGCATTCATGTAAATATGATCCAGGTCCGGCCTTTCTTCGCGGTCTATCTTAATGTTAATAAAATGCTCGTTCATGATAGCTGCGGTAGCCTCATCTTCAAAGCTTTCCCTTTCCATTACATGGCACCAATGGCAGGCGGCATAGCCAATACTTATTAATATGGGTTTATTTTCCTGCTGTGCCTTTTTTAGAGATTGTTCGCTCCAGGGATACCAATTAACCGGATTATGAGCGTGTTGCAGCAAATAAGGACTGGATTCATGTATGAGATGATTGGTGTGTACAGCCATTCAGCTAATTTCGTAAAATTACTTTATTGCCGCTTACACTACTTTTTATTGCTGTTTAAAAATTTTTCCAGAGCTGCTACCATTGAAGGTGTTTCGGGGGCAGGAGCTTTAATGTGCAGTGTTAAACCGGCTTCTTCTATGGCTCTGGAAGTATTGTTCCCAAAAGCACCTATTCTTGTTCCATTTTGCTTATACCGGGGGAAATTCTCCAACAGGCTTCTAACCCCACTGGGTGTAAAAAAGCAGATCACATCAAATTCAGATTTCGTAAGCACCTGCTTTACATCGTTGCTGATGGTTCTGTACATAAATGGCGTGGTAAATTCGCACTTATTGGCCTTAAGCCAGTTGATAATATCGTTATCCTGCTGATTTTCAGAACAGGGATATAAAAACTGTTCATTCTCCTTGTGCTTATTGATCACATCAAACAGGCTTTTGTTTGTTCCATCAGCACCATAAAATACTTTTCTTTTCCGGTAAAGGATAAACTTTTGAAGATATAAAGCAACCGCTTCGGTAATGCAAAAATATTTGGTATCCTGTGATACCGTTACTCTCAGCTCTTCACAAATGCGAAAGAAATGATCAATAGCATGCCTGCTGGTAAAAATTACGGCGCTGTATAAGCCAATATCAATTTTTTGCTTTCGAAAATCCTTTGAAGGAATGCCTTCCAGCCTTATAAACGGAAAAAACTCCAGCTCAACACTGTGTTTTCGTGCCAGTTCAAAGTACGGAGATTTATCCGAATCCGGGCGTGGTTGGGTTATCAGGACCTTTTTAATAGACATAGTAGAACTGCTTACTGCCATTTTCTCTGTTTAACTATATGTTTATCTTTAGTAGGCAATGATCCCGCGAAGTTACGAACTTCTTCCAAACAAATGTAACAGGAGTTTGTAAATCAGTAAAACCGGTACAATTTCAAAACCGCATACATACAAAAATAGATGTAACCAACTAATTCTTAATTCATTACGTAGTCCCGAAAAAGAAAGTACAAACCTGTATATTAACAAAGCCCCTAACAAAATAACCGAAACGGTAAATGCAACCTGCTGAAATGCAGGCTCTCCGAAAGCGAGGATAACCATCAACGGTATTAATAAAATTGATAATATTTTATTGACCAAAAAGACAATAAAAATATAGGTATCTGCAGCTGTTTGCTGTCCGAATATCCATCCCATTAATTTTAAAATAAAGTATTTTCCGCAATAGATCAATGCTATACTAAAAAAACACAGGGCAAACAACAGCAAAGGTCTTGTAATATTATTGGTCGTATATTCTATTACCAGGTAGCTGAAAAGCGCAGTGCTGAAAACAAAAAAGATATTAAAAAGCAGGGTTGTCATTCCGGCCTGCTGAAGCTGATCACGTATTTGTTTCTGTCTGAAAGCCGATCTCCAGAATACATTAAATACGTCGTGGAAATACTTGGGAAAGCCTAACCGCAATATGCCAAGGAAAAACAATGTTCCGCAGAAAATGTAAAACAGCTCATCCTTGTTATCCGGGCTATATCTTTTTGAAGGGGTATAAACGATATCACTGGCGGTATTATAATAAAGGTGTTGTATTATATATGGGCGCACGGCACGTCCATAAGGCAGTAATCCGGTAACGGTGTCTTTTTGAACCACTGGCCTTGGTATTGAATCGGTTCGTAAGGGCGCCTGCTCCGGTTTGACCACCTTAACCGGAACAGTTTTTTTGCGGGCAGGTTTAGGTACTGAATCTTTTACAGAAGAATCCTTTACAGAAGAATCTTTTATAATTGTTGTTTGTGAAGAAGGCAATTTTATACCGGAAGAATCATCCTGTCCGCATACGGCAGACAGTAAAACAACCTGCAAAATCACACACAATAAAATGGTTCTTCTCAATTGTTCAAATGTTTAATGCTGCAAAAATATCTGAATCCGTCATAAACTATTTAAGGCATATCATTAAAACAGGCTAACCAATCCGAAATGTATTTTAGATTGCCTTAAATTAAACGGCCTATCATCACGCTTACCTATTGCATAACTTAAATTAAATATGCCGGCTTTTGTTTCAAACGCCATGCCTATCCCCATCCCGAGGTAAGTATGACCCTGTTGCCGTATTTCGCCATAAGCATTGTTCTTTGCCCAGCCGCCATCTGCAAATCCAAAAAAATAAGAATTTAACCCTATAAAAAAACGATATTCAGCCGTTAGCACCGTATAACTGCCGGCGTAAATACTTTCTTCGTCGAAACCTCTTAATAATTTATAACCGCCTATCTGGTACATTTCATTCTTAAAAATATCATGCGTATACAGCCACCCGCCGTTTACAGCAGCTTTTACCACAGATTGTTTGCCTGCTTTAAAGTAATGTGCGCCCGATACATTGATCTTTAAAAGATAGGTTCGCATATCCAGTGTATCATACAACGAAGCATAATCGAAATCATTACCTGAAGCATCTTTTTTAATACCGGTGATGGCTGTATTGGGCCTGATTTTTCTTAGCCCTGCCGAAGCTGTAACCGTAAATTCATTTCCCTTGCGGGGATTGAACCGGTAATCCGTATTGTTGTATTTATAATTGATTCCTACATTGCTGGTGGTTACATCAATATAAGAAGGCAGCTTTTGGGTTGCTTTTACCTGAGCAGTATCTATGCCGCCGGGAAGCACATTGGTAAAAAAGCTTTGAAAAAACACTTTCCCGCTCTGTTTACCGGTTGACAGGTATTGTACACCAAACCCGGCATTCAGGTTAAGGAATGATGAATCCTTTTTTAACAGGTCAAAATTAAAGTCCAATCCAAATGCTGTATTAAACACAAAGGGATGCTCATATAACAAATGCAGGCGGGGCGATTTCACCTGTATTTGCTGCCAGTTCACCCCAATGGTTTCGCCACTGCCCAATGCATTTTTAAGATTGATATTCGCTTCGCCGGTTAGCTGCAGTTTTGTTCTGCCGGTTCCTTCTGCAGCAGGCAAAAAACCCACCAGCACATCTACCTGGCTGCTCCTTTTAGGATCAATGTACAGGTTCAGTACAGAGCCGGATCCTGTCATTGTCATGTCCCATGCTTTGATCTCCTTCAGATAAGGCAGTTCCAGCAAACGCTGGCTGACCGATTGAAGCCTGGCTTTTTTATAGGGAGAACCGTTTTCAATACCCAAATATCTTTGCAGAAAGAAGTTAGAGATCTTGGCTTTTCCATACACCCTTATGCTATCAATTTTATAGGCCGGGCCTTTCTCGGTTTTAAGCATGCCGGACACTTTTTCATTTTGTACGGTAAGGCTGTCCAATACAACGCTTGCAAAAGGATACCCATTGTTCTCATAATAATTAAGCATTCGTTCCTGCCAGTATTGCACTTTATCGAAATTCAGCACGTCTTTTGAGAAGGCTTTGCTGTTCCATCCTACAGAAGCAAGCATTTTTTTGTCGGCGCTGTCGGTATTCAATTCAACCCACTGATATGTATTGCCGATATATATCCAAATCCTGGCTGTTGATGAATCAAATACGATGCTGTCTGCCGACGCGGTAATATATCCTTTAGCCTGCAATGAGCCAACGATCTGATCAACGTACCGGCGGCAATGCTCCAGGCTGGTAAATGTGGTTTGCAAATCCAGCGTTTCAGGCCGGAAGCTGGTATCTTTGTCAACAAAAGCATAATGAAGCCTGTACTTATCCTGGGCGCCTGCATATAACGACAGCACCAGTAAAAACACTAACCCTGTAAAGCAACGCAGCCGGTTCATTACCGGCAAAACTAAAAGCATAAAACCTGAAATCAAAAATCGTTAACATTGGCAGGTATATACATCCATATTCCTTTCTGCAGGCAGGCTTGTTTATACTGCAATTTTCATTTTTCCACTTCGCTCCGGCTCAAGAACGATTTAATAAACGCTTTATTGAAAGAAATAGCTTTACGCACAGTATATAATAATGATAAAACGGTTGAAACAATTTATTTTGGTGGAGGCACGCCAAGTTTATTACCGGCAGAAGCATTGAATATGATCTTAGATGCGCTCCGCCGGAAATTTCATATTGTTCCTGATGCTGAAATTACGTTAGAGGCTAACCCCGATGATATTTCGGGAGAGCTGTTGACATCCTGGAAAAGCATGGGCATCAACAGGCTGAGCATTGGCATTCAGTCTTTTTTTGAAGAAGACCTGAAATGGATGAACAGGGCACACACAGCCGAACAATCGGTGAACAGCATTGTACTGGCGCAGGATGCAGGTTTTGATAATCTTACGATCGATCTGATCTATGGCTCACCGGGGCTCAGTGATGAAAAATGGCGGCAGAACGTTAAGAAAGCCATTGACTTTAACATACTGCATTTGAGCTGCTATGCACTGACCGTGGAACCCAAAACAGCGCTGCACAGCCTGATAGCCAAAAATAAAATGCAGGATACTGATCCCGAACAACAGGCAAGGCAGTTCACGAAGCTTGCAGAATGGTTGGAGGAAGCGGGATACGAGCACTATGAGATATCTAATTTTTCCATCCCCGGTAAAAGAAGCCGCCATAATACCTCCTACTGGCAGGGCAAACCCTACTACGGCATTGGGCCTTCGGCTCATTCATTTAACGGTACAGATACCCGAAGCTGGAATATTGCTAACAACAGTTTGTATATCAGGTCTCTTCTGCAAAATATCATCCCGTCAGAAAAAGAAAGGCTCACTACTGTACAAAAGCTTAACGAATACATTATGACGAGCCTGCGCACTATGGAGGGCATTGATCTGAACCACATCCAAAAACAATTTGGAGCAGCTTTTAGAGAACGGCTCCTGGTAGCTGCGAAACCTTATAGTGATAGTGAAAAACTGATAATACAGAACAATTGCGTAAAGCTTACCAATGCAGGAAAATTATTTGCCGATGGCATAGCAGCAGGTTTATTTGAAGATAAGCTTTAAAAATACTTTAGCCGGCTTTGTGAGATGATTTCCGGATAGCCCTGAATGCCTGGGCCGCCGCCAGTATCGCTATAATTACAAGAATAGCACCGTTGCTTAATAAACTGTACGAAAAAGGCATTTCTACGCTTTTAACACGTACAATTTACAAATTTTATTCCTGTATTTAATGAAGGAATGATGAGCGGCAATGCAGGTTTATTTTACGGTTGGTATCATACCCCGTATTCCCATATCCACTACAGGTTCGCCTTTCAGCGGATCCCATTTGCCATTGTTCACCACTTCTTTCCATTCAAAGCTTTTATTGGTAGAAAGGGATACTTCTACTATGATGTTTTCTGTTTCCTTCCCCGTGATCACAAGTTTGCCCGGTACAAATGCCGCCGTTACCACGCAGGAACCTGCAGGTACAGGTGAGGTATCAAAAATGGGGTTAACCACAGTTGTGCTGCCTTCCGGTGATTGCCCTGAAGTGGTATACGTTTCGCTGAACCCTTCGCCGCTCAATGTAGTTTCAAAACCCCAGTATCCCTGCCTGCGGTTACCGTTAACTGTGAGCGACCGGGTTTTGATGAGATAGGATTTGAGATAAGTGTTATAGCCGATGAATGAAGCTACCGTTCCTGTAAGGTCGCGGTCTATCACTATGCTATTGGTGCTGGTATCGGTAGCAATGATAATGGTAGTATCCACATGGTATTGCACTGTATAGTTCTGATAAGCCAGTGAAATACGCAACCATTCGTATTCACCGGCAGGTATATCTTTTAACGGTACCGCATAAAATACTTCATAGTTGGCGGCGCCCGCGGATCGTTCAAAATCAATAGCGGATTCTCCACCGGCATCCGTTTCAGGCGCTTTGTAAAGCACCGCCCCTTTACCCAATGGCGTTGAAGCATCGGGCGTAAGTTCAATGTAATGCGTAGCCATACTGTTGAACAGGGGGCTTTGGGCGGCATTGCCATCGTGAAGCGAAACAGGCTGACCGGTATTATTAAGCCTTTCCAGCGTTGAATCGAACCTGTAACGAAAAACCAAACTTGCTTCTGTAACCTCTCCATTATCAACTTTGGTGCAGGATGCGGCACCAATGCACAACACTATATAAGCAGCCCAATAATGTTTCATCGTATCATTTTATGGCTAACGCCGTGCATTCAAATAAAATTGCAGACGACCCGCCAAACCCCGGTCAGTTATTCAATTTAACAAAGCCGCCGTCAATAGGATAGTCGCAGCCGGTGATGAAGGAAGCCTCATCCGAGCACAAATATAACGCCAGGTGCGCTATTTCAACAGGTTTGGCCATGCGGCCGATAGGCTGGGTTTTAGACAACTTCTCGAACATTTCTTTCTCCCTGCCTGCATAATTTTTTGCCAGGAAACCGTCTACAAAAGGCGTGTGCACCCTTGCCGGGGAAATGCAGTTACAACGAATGTTATAGCTTAAATAATCTTTAGCCACCGATAAGGTCATTGCACCCACTGCTCCTTTGGCAGCCGAATACACAAATCGGTCGGGAATACCCACCAGCGCAGCAATAGAAGCCATGTTCAATATGGAGCCGCCTTTTTGTTTCATAAAGGGGATGATTTCATGCAGGCAATTGTATACGCCCTTGATGTTCACCGCCACTACCCGGTCAAAATCTTCTTCAGCGGTGTTGTCGGCCTGCCCGATATGAGCGATGCCCGCATTGTTCACGAGTACATCTATTGCCGCATGTTTTTGAGTGATCTGCGCTACCACGGCTTTCACTTCCTGCTGAACAGCGATATTGCATTTGAAGAAGCTGCTTTTCCCGCCTTCCGCAGTGATCTCGTCAACAGTGGATGCAGCCCCTTTTTCGTCCATCTCAAGAATATACACGATAGCACCCTGCTTTGCAAAGGTTGTGCTGATGGCTTTGCCTATTCCGCTTCCGCCGCCTGTAATAACAACGGCTTTATTGTCTAATCTGAACATGAAGGAGATTTATGATTTGAGATTTGAGATTTCTGATTTCTGATTTGAGTCAGGGGTTACAGGTTGCAGGTTTCAGGTTATAAGGCACTACTTACCACTTACCACTTACCTTACCACTACAACGACACTCCTCTTTTCCATGGAATGAAATCATCCTGGTTCAATTGCACGGCTTTGGGAATTTCTTCCCCGCTGGCCGCCCTGATGCAATATTCCAGTATCTCCTCGCCCATTTCTTCAATCGTTTTTTCCCCTTCAATAATAGCGCCGGTATCAATATCTATTATATCCGGCATCCGTTTGGCAAGGGAGGAGTTAGTGGCTACTTTTATAGTAGGGCATACCGGGTTGCCGGTGGGCGTACCCAGTCCGGTGGTAAAAAGGATCAATGTAGCGCCGGAAGCCGTTTTGCCGGTAGTGGCTTCCACGTCATTGCCCGGCGTACATACCAGGCTCAAACCGGATTTGCTTACCCTTTCCGTATAATCGAGTACATCTGCCACCGGGGAAGTGCCGCCTTTTTTTGCAGCGCCTGCCGATTTGATAGCATCGGTGATCAGCCCGTCCCTGATGTTGCCGGGGGAAGGGTTCATGTGAAACCCGGAACCTACCTTTTCGGCCATTTCGTTATAGTCTCTCATTAACCGCATGAACTTCCGGGCAGTAGCTTCATTAACTGAACGGTCAACCAGTTCCTGTTCTGCACCGCAGAGCTCAGGAAACTCAGCCAACAAAATTTTCCCTCCCAAACCTACTACCAAATCAGCGCAATAGCCAACAGCAGGATTAGCCGATATTCCACTGAAGCCGTCGCTTCCCCCGCATTTTACACCAATGCACAATTCTGTAAGCTGCGCCGCCTTTCTTTCCAGTTTATTCAGTTCAATAAGTCCTTCAAATGTTTTGCGGATAGCGTCTGCCACCAATTGTTCTTCACTTTGCGAGCGTTGCTGCTCAAATACATGCAGCGGCTTATCAAAACCGGGATCACGTTCTTTCAGGTATTTCAGGAAATCCTGCACCTGCAGGTTCTGGCAACCGAGGCTCAAAACCGTTACACCACCCACATTAGGATTATCGCAGTAAGCAGCAAGCAACCTGCCCAGGGTTTCGGCGTCCTGGCGCGTACCACCGCAACCGCCCTGGTGATTGAGGAATTTGATGCCGTCAATATTCTTAAATATCCTCTGTTGAACCGGATCCGGCTTTATATCCCCAATCTGAAAACTTTCCAGGTCACTTCCTTCCCGGTAAGCTTTCACCAACTGCCGGGTGTACGACTTGTACTTATCGGTTACCGCATAGCCCAGCTCATTGTGCAGGGCTTCACGGATCACGTCCAGGTTGCGGTTCTCGCAAAAAACCATGGGAATGAACAACCAGTAATTGGCCGTGCCCACCCTGCCATCACTGCGATGGTAGCCGTTAAAGGTCCTGTTTTTGAACTTAGACACATCCGGAGCGTGCCATTCGTATTTTACGCCACGATAATCGTATGCGCCGGCAGCATGTTTGGTATTTTCGGTAGTCATCCGCCCGCCGCGCGGCACATTAAACTGTGTTTTACCTACCAGCACACCATACATGCATACTGCATCACCGGTTTTCATATCATCAATAAAAAACTTATGCTTGGCATTAACATCGTCAACCAGGGCATAACTGTTTCCGTTATGCTCAATCACTTCGCCTTTCTTCAGGCTGGTAAGGGCAACCAGTACATTATCCTTTGGATGGATCTTCAGAACGCTTGCTTTCATGGTTCAAAATAATTACGTAGAATATTCAGGGCTTGGTATCAAATCAACAGCGAAATTATTGAAATGGAGGGGGATAATAAAAATTGAATTTGGATGGATGCGGTGAGTATAATAAGGCCGGAAAATTCTCGCAGCAGAAGTTCTGCCTGTCAGAAAAAAACCACCCCGCCAGGCAGTGTATGGTCAAACCTGCCTTTCGTAATCCTGTATGAAGGTAGCATTGCCTCAAATATTCCGGAGAACCTGCTTATCTCCGTTGAGTCGTTGGAGATCAGGAATGCCCTGTGAAAATAGATGCTTCCTGTTCCTTTTTCACCAGACTTATGATCAAGCACAAAATATCCATTAACTCCGTCTATCGCCAACCTTTTACCTTCCAGCAAGTTGAAATCTGTGTAAGAAAAACCTTTCTTAACAGATAATATCAGCTCAATCGAATAGTGTTCGTAAGACTGTCCATCCGCAAACCAGCTTACGATCAGGGTATCATTATCTGTTGCGAGGTTGTTTTTGCGCAAATTTATATCATAATCACTACGTCCAAACAAGATGCCAGTTATTCTATCCTGTGTACGGAAAGGACTCCCGTTAATATAGCAGGACATTACGTTATTACCTCTGTCGGAGAAGACAGATAAATTTTTGGCGTCATTGTCTTCCACAAATACCGTATGGTTCTTCCGGCAGGATACAAAGACTATTGCTATAGCCAAAACAAAAAAGCATCTCACCAGGATAATCATTTTCATCTGTTTCGTTTTTTGAATTCAACAATATAGCCTGTATTTATCGCCAAAATGGCCGGGGTTGCATAGTAACGGTTGTTTTTGCTTTCCGTTATTGGTGGCGAGGAGATGTCGGCCTGAAAAAACAGGTAGCCAACATTAATCCTGCGCCTGTACTGAGTGCCGGCTCCCAAAAATGTTCCTTGTTTTTTGAATGAGATGTGCGGATTAAGTATGGTGTATTTATCACTATCAAAATCATCATGCTTTACTCTTATACGGTAATGTATAAGCCCGGCATTAACAAAAAGAGAGATCATGTTCTTATCAGCCCAGGAAATAATCCTCCACCTGTTTCCCAACGTAAGCGCAACCGAATATGATCTTTTTTCATAGCTTGTTGTAATTGTTAAGGGCAGTCCCGGACCGGCACTGTAAGCAACATCAGTACCTGTGCGTTTGTAAGGAGATGCGCTTCCCCTTACCCCTATTACCATCTGATATGCAGACTTATGGATCACAGGATACTGCAAGCCAATGTTTACCTGGCTAAGAGGCAGTTTCCCGGCAAGGTCAATGCCATAGCCTACATACGGCTCAAGCGTGTTTTGTGAGCGCGATAAAAAAGGGAGAAGGAAAAGCAAAGCAAGGCTTATGGGTTTAAGTGTATTCATTGGTATATGAACGATTGAACCAAATGACAGTCAAAACAATCAAACCGTTGCCCGCCTTCCTGATATATGTTTTCTGCTGTTATGTTAACCATAATATGCCGCACCATTTCGTGAATAGTGAATAGTGAACTGATTCACTATTGACAATTACCTATTCACCCGGCCTATACGACCTGTTTTAATTAACACACCTCTATCTTTTCTTTAGCCACGCAACCCGGAAAAACGGCTTTCTATTGCTCTTAACCACTTTTCACGCTTTTGATCCGATACAAATTTTACCATGCACAAATTAATCCATTTCCTTTTAGGAAAGCCGATCTTCCAAAATGTACCGCGCAGCAAGGCATACTTAATGGCATTACCAAAAAATATACGATATAACAATGCAGGCGTATTTTGAGTAGTGATAATGGTCGTGCTCTTCAGCCTGGTGAACCTGCTCACCATTTTTAATCCATTGCGTGCATAATCATAGCTGATGCCCGGGAAAATCATATTTTGCTTATTCGCCATACAACCCGGTTTTATTGGCATTGAAATTACAGGTAAATGCCGATACCCTCAGCGCACAAAGCTGATGGTTTCAGGCTGATCCGCAGGAGTTCCTGATTTTCAATTCCGCATTAAAGATCACTTTTGCAGTTGGCCGCTTCAGGTCGCCACTGCGTTGAAAAAGCAGCTCCGTTGCCCGCTTTCCGATGTCATATCCCGGTTGCCGCACAGCGGTTAAGGGAGGATTCAGAGAAATGGACCAATGCATATCATCAAAACCCACCAAAGCAATGTCTTTGGGAATGGAAAACCCTGAACGGTGTATCATTTCAAGCGCCCCTAATGTGATCAGGTTATTCCCGGTAAACAAGGCTGTGGGAGGCGGTTCGCTTTTTAATAATTCCTCACTGAGCCGGAGACCGCTTTCATACATGGAGTCTCCATATTTAACCAGTTTTTCATCCAGGGGAATTTTGTTTGCATGCAAGGCATCCCTGTACCCATTCAGACGTTCAACGCTCGTAGGAATTTGCGGTAACCCGGAAATAAAGGCAATACGCTTATGTCCCAATCGAATTAAATGCTGAACCGCCTCATAGGCGCCTTTCCGGTTGTCTACCAATACAACATCCACATCGGTGCCGGTAAGTTCACGATCCACACAAACGATGGGCAGGCCGGACTCAACCATTTTCGATACTTTCTCCTCCAGTCCAAGTACCGGAACAACCACGAGCCCGTCAATAGATTCTGACTGTAGTATATTCAAATAAAGCTTTTCCCGGGATTCATCCTGCCCGAAATTGCAGGTAATAACCACGTATTCATGCTTAAGGGCATAATCTTCAACTCCCCTCAGCACATCCACATAAAAGGGATTGTTAATATCCGGCAACACCAACCCAATGATCTTTCCATTGCCTTCCTTCATTCTCAATTTGCTTAACCTGCGTGCAACGCGGTTAGGATGAAAATTTAGTTTTTTGATGGCATTTTGAACTTTCACGCGGGTTTTCGGATCCACTAACGAGGAATTGTTGATCACCCTGGATACCGTGGCAATGGAAACTGCAGCCAGGCTGGCAACATCTTTCAAATTACTCATGAGGACTGTAAGCGTTTACATTTATAAAATTGATTACCCGCAACAAATCTATAGGCCCCTGGCGAGAAAACGAACTTTTATCATGAAAGCGTTTACATTATAACAGATCCGGGCAAAACAAAGGACAAAGGATTTCCTGACAAAACAGGCAACGGTAGTATCTGCGCCGGAAAAAGTAGTATCATAGTTTACTGCATTTTTTCAAAAAGACGACCGAATCCACTCCAGTTAAATGAGGTGTTTCATTCTTAATTTTACAGTTCTTTTATTTTAAGTTTACCTTGTCTTTTAGCATCTCCCCAGCCGGCGAATATCAGATTTTTGTCAACTTCTTTTTTTGGAAAAAAATAACTGGCAACACTGCCTACTCCCAGAATGATCAAATGTGTATATACGCCCAGCATGAGTTTGTGATGCGTAAAATTAAGATCGCCCATATCTACAATAATCTGCTCGCCGGTTCCCGATCCGATTGTAGTTGAAGTTAAAATTGCATATCCGGTGAATAATACGCAAACCAGTATCGCCACGTTCAGCCCTCCTTTGTTGGCCCATGGAACGAAGAATCCCAGAAGGAATATACCAGCAATACCGCCCGAAAAGATGGCATAAAGAACAAATACAATTCCCAGCACACCTTCATTACCTGCCAAAAGATATAAGGAACTCATAAACACGGACAATAAGCCACATAATACTACTAATGTTTTGCTGGTGCTAAAATAGTGCTTATCCGTTCTGTTGGGTCGCCACCGCTTGTAATAGTCTTCCAATCCTACTGCAACCAAAGAATTCAGGGCAGCAACGGTTGACGCAATCGCAGAGGCAAGTAATGCAGAGATAACCAGCCCTACAATCCCGAGAGGAAATTTACTCATAATAAAATGGGGGAAAACCCCGTCGGGTCTCATATTCTCAGGCAGCTCTCCCGGATTCTTATGATAATAGACAAATAAGACCGTTCCGATAAACATAAATATGATCCATACCGGCACAGTGAGCAATGCACCCATTAAGGTAGCCTTAATGGCAGACCGGTTTGAGCCGGCCGACAGGTATCTTTGCACTATAGTTTGATCAGTAGCATATTTCTGAATGGCATAAAAAATACCATTAATAGCCATTACAATAAAGGTTAAACGGGTAAAGTCAATATCATACGGACCGAATCCCACCCTGTCATTCGCTTTGGCAACGCTCCAAATCTCAGGTAGTCCGCCCTGTATACTGAATATCAGCATTACGAGGCATACCAATCCACCTACTATTAACAGGAGCCCCTGGATAACATCTAACCAGATAACCCCCTCCATTCCTCCTAAAAGCGTAATAATAATAATGGTACTGCCAATGATCCAAAGCACTAAAAAAGTAGATATCCCCATCATTGAAGATACAGCCAGCGCCAACAGAAACAGTGTAGTTGCCATGCCGGAGAAACTGTTAAGAACGAAACCAAATGAGCCATAAAACCTGGCGAAATACCCAAACCGCTTCTCAAAGTATTCATATACGCTTAACCCGATTACCTTCCTGTATAAAGGAACAATAAACCAGATCGTTGTGAACAATACCAACGGAACCATAAGCCCCTGCACCAGAAGGATCCAGTTGGAGGAATATCCCGCTCCCGGATAAGCTAAAAAAGTGATGCTGCTGACAAGCGTCGCTAAAATAGATATCCCGATGGCCCAGGCAGGGAATTTTCCGCTTGCCTTAAAAAAGCTGCCGGTGGAATGCTGTCTTTTGTAAAAATAAACCCCCACCGCAACAGCAAAGAGAACTGAAACGATGATGATACTATAGTCGACAAGATGCACCGTTTTATATTCCATGCATTTATTTTCTAAGATTTGAAATCCCAGATCGAGTCCGGCCATCTGTAGCTGCCGGGCTTGAATGTGATATGTAATGCCGTATTCCCGGGCACGCTTGTTCTTATCACTCCGTCGGCAAGTTCCCGTTGAGGATACAGCTTTTCCAGCCGCATCTCATGTAGTATGGATGAAGCAGTTGACCCACCCTCCAGCACCAGTTCCTGAACAGGCAGCCGCTTCATCACTTTTTCTACCACTTTAGCCATATGCCTGCTTATATTTCGTCCCTGTTCCTTTGAAGCATAAACTGCCCCCGGATCGACAGCAATGATCACATGATCATGAGTAGCGAACAAAGAAATAATATCGGCCACCCACTGATCCTGCAAATTGGAAAGAAGCGTTCCATCCACCTGTAATAATTCCCGAGGCATAAGGCTCACAGGCGCACCTTTCGCCAATACCTCCGCTACCATTTTCTTGCTTTTTGAAAAAGAGCTCCCGCAAACCAAAAGCATGTTCCCGCTAAAATATGCTGTTGGTTTTTCAAACAGGCTTTTCCGGTAAGGATATTGCAGATGTTCCAATAAAGCCAGGAAGAAACTTGAGGCGCCTGCTATCAGGGTATGGTCATCTATTCTTTCGGCCCATAGCCGCAAATCATCTGAGCTCAGCGCTTCGCCGATTATGATCCCTTTATCCGGAAGCGGAGCGTCTGTTTTTGCCACAATAATATTAAAGTTCTCTTCATCGTAACCATTGTTAAATTTCAAAATATCTATCACATCAGAAGAAGGTATCCTGCCTGAATTTGCCATCACAAATTCCGGATCATTGCCAAAGCCCGTTTCATGCAATCTCACATCCTTTAAATAATACATTCCGTCCTTTATCACCCTCCCTAAATGCGGGTTAGCGGGAATGACCAGGGCTCTTTGTTTCTTCAGCACCTTCATTTGGGCCAGTAATTCCGCTATAATATGTCCTCTTAATACCGAATCAATTTTTTTGTAGATCAGTTCCGGCTTTAACTTCATCAACTGGGCAGTAATAAGATGAATATCATGGATAGCCTCTTCCCGGGATTTTGACCGGGTATCCGTAACAATGATCAGCAAATCGGTGCCGGGCTCGATACTGACCCGCGTTACTATTTCTACTTTCATCCGGAAACGGGTGCCCAGACCTCCGATTTCCGCGGCGCCTGTAAAATCATCGGCAATTACAGCGATCATCTATTGTTTTTTTTAGTTGAGGCTAACCTTATTGCATAGTCTATGGCCAATAACATGGCATCGGCACTTGCCAGATCCCTGCCTGCAATGTCGAAGGCAGTACCATGATCTACAGAAGTCCGGATAACGGGAAGCCCAAGGGTAATGTTAACCCCTTTAACGCTTTCCATCTTTTTGGCGTCATTATTCCATTTAAAACCTGCCAGCTTAAAGGGGATGTGCCCCTGGTCGTGATACATGGCGATACAGCCATCGTAATAACCTGTAACAGCCTTTGTAAACATCGTATCTGGTGGAACGGGGCCCTCCACGTTAAATCCAAGCTTAACCGCTTCTTTAATTGCGGGAATGATCTCTTTCTCTTCTTCATCACCAAAAAGCCCGGCGTCGCCGGCATGCGGATTAAGACCCGCTACACCAATCTTTCCATTGCGGATACCCATTTGGCGCAGGCCGGTATCCAGCAGCTGTATTACGTCTAATATTCTTTCCTTTTTCACCAGGTCACAGGCCTGCCGCAGCGATACATGTGTTGAAATATGGGCAACCCTGAAATTGCCATCCACCAGCAGCATAGCGTATCGTCTGGTGCCTGTATAATGCGCATAAATTTCGGTATGACCCGAGAAATAATGCCCCGCCTCATTGATCGCTTTTTTATGGATAGGCCCCGTTACTGTTGCATCAATCTTATTATCGAGCGCAAGCTGAATAGCCGTTGTAACCGCTTCAAAGGCGGCATTACCTGCCATTGCAGATACTTCACCGGGTTCCAGCGCGCTCATATCCACGTTGTTGAGGTCATATACATCTATTGTGCCGGGTTGAAAACCGGCGGAGCTTATATCATGAACAGGGTTTACCTGCAGCGCCAGACCCATATCTGCAATGCACGACCGGATCACTTTTGCATCCCCTATGACCAGGGGGCTACACTGATCAAAAGCTGTATGGCTGCCCAGCGCTTTCACTGCTATCTCTGGCCCTACCCCCGCCGGGTCGCCCATGGTGATTCCTATAACCGGCTTATTGTTTTCCATAGTCCGTTAATCCAATAGTGGTTTTAAATTAGAATAATAGGCCAGGAATTGTGCTTTTAACGTTTCCTCTTCCTGCGCACCAAGGCGATTAAGGGGAGGTAACACAAAAGTTTCGCACAAGCCAATGGCTTTCATCATCACTTTCAGAGCCGACAGCGAATCCGGCAACGGCCTGCCCTGCTGGTAAAGCTGCCCTACCTGGTCTGATATCACCTGCATACTTTTTGCCTCCCGGTCATCGCCATTATGCACCGCACGATACAGCCTGCTGTATACCGACGGAACCAGGTTCGCCGAACTGGGAACCAGTCCGTCAGATCCCCATTTTAACCCGTCAAATGACCTGGCGGCCCAGCCGATAAAATGACTGAAGTCTGCCCTATCCTTCCAGCGTTCGGCCGATTCCCTTAGCCGTTGCTCATCTTTTTCT
>NZ_DAOMOZ010000024.1:0-34765 GCF_035444585.1 Agriterribacter sp. | reverse complement strand
AAAAAGATATAAATGTATTTTTGTCGAACTCCTTTGGCTTTGGCGGTACCAACTCGTCGCTGATTGTCAGAAAATGGAGCAAATAGTTGTTTATGAAACAGAATGAAGAAATCATTGAGAAGATCAACCATTTCCTGTCTGAAGAATTTGAAGTAGATGAAGCCGGCATAACACCCGGGGGAAACGTAAAAGAAGTCCTTGAGTTAGACAGCCTTGATTATATTGACCTGGTAGTGGTAATAGAAAGCAACTTTTCTTTTAAAGTTAAACCCGAAGATTTTGCAGGCATCACTACTTTCAGCGATTTCTACAATTATGTAATTTCCCGCGTCAATTCTAAAGAACTGGCATAATGCCTTCATGGCGTGGGAAATCCAGCGGAAACAGGTTGGGGTACAGCATTTTTATAGCTGTGCTGAAGAAGTTTGGTATTAAGCCTGCCTATGTATTGCTGCGTTTGGTTAGCTTGTATTATTTTTTATTTGCATGGCGATCTTCCCGCTACATCCTGTACTATTTTCAAAAAAGAATGGGTTATTCTTTTTGGAGGTCCATCCCCGCATTGTATAAAAACTATTATTGTTTCGGACAAAGCCTCATTGATAAAATAGCCATTATGTCGGGCATGGCTAAGCGCTTTTCATTTCATTTTGACGGGGAGACGCACCTGCACGAGTTGGTGCATCTTCAAAAAGGAGGATTGCTGCTCAGTTCTCATATCGGCAACTGGGAGGCCGCGGGGCATTTGCTGGAACGTTTAAACACCCGTATCAATGTGGTAATGTTCGACGGGGAGCACCAAAAGATCAGGGACTACCTTAGTTCAGTTACCGGTGAACGCAATGCCAATATCATTGTCATAAAAAACGACCTCTCTCATATTTACGCCATAAACGATGCCTTAAAGAACAATGAGCTGGTTTGTATGCATGCCGACCGGTTTGTTGAGGGCAACAGAACGTTAACCGCTGATTTCCTGGGCAAAGCAGCCCGGTTTCCCGCAGGGCCTTTTGTATTGGCCGCACAATTTAAAGTGCCGGTTTGTTATGTATTTGCCATGAAAGAAGGCAGCACGCACTATCATTTTTATTCAACAGCGATAAAAACATATGATTACAGCGATAAGACCACAGTCATACGCCAGATGCTCAGCGATTTTACTGCTGAAATGGAAAGTAAAGTAAAGCAGTATCCTGCACAATGGTATAATTATTATGATTTTTGGGCGGGAAGTGAAGGGAGAAAGGGTTAGAATGGTAAAATCATTGTCTTTTTTATATTTTTGAGCTATGTATGACACAGCGCAGATATTAAAAATTCTGAAGGATAAGAAACAGGAACTGGAGAAAAAATATCTTATTTCAGAACTGGCTTTGTTCGGATCCTATGCCAGGGGCGATTATCATGCTAATAGCGATATTGATATATTGGTTGATTTCAATGGCTGTATAGATGGTTTTGATTTTATTCGGCTCGCTCACGAACTGGAAGATTCATTTAATTATAAAATTGACCTGGTATCCCGTAGCGCCATAAAGCCTGGGTATCTTCCATATGTTGAAAAAAATATAATACATGTCTGACCGGGACATATTCTTGTTGCTGGAAGATATGAAGTCAGAGACTTTCGTACAGCAGGTCGGCAATCTTAAAAGCGGGTTGCGGGAGATATGAAGAAATTTTAAATGAACACTTTATCCGGAGAGAAAAGATACAGTTGCCTGCCTGGGAGAGCAACAATATTTTCAGGACTGCAAAAGTGCTGTAATATCCTTTAACAAATCCCGGAGCCGGAACTGAATGGTATCCCAAATAATTTGGTGGTTTATGCCAAAATAATCATGGATAATCATATTCATGAATTATTTCTTCAGATATGACTATTTGGTAATCTCCGTTCAGAAATGCCTGCCAGATGGGCCTGAATCGGCTTCTTTTTCCTACTGCAACCAGCAGCACATTGGAATCTATAACAATTTTCATTCTGGCTTTTTACCTGAAACTCTAAAATGGGCCTTACTCAGGTTATCGTAATCTGCCTCCGAAATATTATTGCTTTTTTCCCAATTGTCAACGGTATCGTCTAATTGCTTTCCCAATAGCTGTACTACTAGTCGTCTGATCTGCAAAAAATACTCCTCCGGCAAAGGCTTCTTTAATAGCCGGATCATATCTAACTGCTGTTCATTCAATTGCGGATTATTTAATGCGGTATTCATAAAACTAATTTATGGTTCAACTGTTCTCCTTTTAAATTTCACGACTCATTTACTGCGAGTTTCAGGATATCAAAATTAATAAATTCTGCTGTACGAAAGTCTGCGACTTCGTACTTATATGTTCTTCCGGGACTGTGTCCCGCGTTATAAAACACAGCGGTACTGATCGCCGGAGGCGATATTATAATAGTACGGGGCGAGAGACGCCCCATACAGCTATGATTTGTAAGTATCTTGTAAGTCGGCTAAGCTATTAGAGTCTTGTTGCCGAGTTTACAGTAGTGCAAAAGCTTAATCAAGGCGTTCCCGAAATCGACTACGGTCGATTTCGGGCGGCTTTTTGCGTTACTTTTTTCCGCAAAAAAGTAACAGAAAAATTTGTCTGCTGCTCTGCTGTCCGAAGTCTCTGACTTCGGGCTCATATGTTCTTCCGGGACTGTGTCCCGCATTATAAAATACAGTGATACTGATCGCCGGAGGCGATATTATAATAGTATGGGGCGAGAGACACCCCATACAGCTATCATTGGAAAGAGAAACGAATATGCCTGTAATTAAAAGCCTATACAGCAATCAATATGGAATATAGCCCGATCAGGTTGTTTTTTTATAATTCCATATTGCCCAGCTATTCAATACTACTGCAAATAATATCATGTAAAAAAATTCTGTTCTGATATCAATGAAGCCGCTTCCTTTCAGTATGATCATCCGCACCACTTTAATGAAATGGGTAATAGGTGTAAGATGAGCGATCGCTCTTGCCCATGCCGGCATGCTTTCAACAGAAGTAAATAAGCCGCTCATGAGCATAAAGATCATCATAAAAAAGAAGGCGATGAACATGGCCTGCAACTGGTTATCGCTATAGGTGGAGATCAGCAATCCAAATCCTAAAAGCGCTACCAGATAAACAGAAGCGAACAAATACAGCACCCCAATGTTTCCTTCCGGGAAAATGCCGTACACCGCCCAGGTTACGGTTAGCCCCAAAGTAAAAACGATCATCCCTATTACCCAGAACGGGATCATTTTCCCCAAAATGAACTCCCATTTCTTAACCGGCGTTACATTGATCTGTTCAATGGTGCCCGCTTCTTTTTCTTTTACAATGTTCAATGCCGAAATAAAGCCGCCAATAAGGGTCAGGAGCAATACCAGTATGCCGGGAACAATATAATATTTGTATTCGCCCAGCGGGTTGTACCAGTTGGAAAAGGTAATATCAATAACCGGTGGTGCTGTTGTTTGTTTGGCGCTTCCGGTTATATTGAGCCGGAGGTTCTTATTGAAATCCGCAATGACCGAATTAAGATACCCTGCGCCCAAAGCTGCCTTAGTGCCGTTAATGCCATCTACGGAAAGTGCTATTTTTTGTATGCCTTCTCTTACCAGGTTCCGTTCAAAACCGGCAGGGATTTCCATTATCAGGTCGGCATCACCGTTTTCTATATCAGGCAAAGCCTTTTGATAAGAGGATTCAGCGTTCACATAACGGAAATACCCCGATGCACCCACCTTTGTTATGAGCTTTTGTGAAAGACTGCTATGGTCATTGTCCACAACAGTGATATTGATATTCTTTACGTCAAAATTCATAGCCAGCGGAATGATGATGAGTTGGAGGGTGGGCATAACAAACATCATGGCCAGAATACTCCTGTCCCGGAATATTTGCAGGAATTCTTTTTGAAGTATATATCGCAATACGCTCATGCCAGTCTTTTTTTAAAATTTTTGAGCGCTATGAATAAAAGAAGTACAGTCATGCCAACCAATACCAGTGTTTCTTTCCACACATATTCAAAACCGAGCCCCTTCAGCATTACAGCCTTCACGATCAAAAAATACCAGCGGGAGGGAATGATATTGGAGATGACCTGGAATATCCGGGGCATATTCTCGAGCGGGAACATGAAGCCGGTAAAGATCAGCGTTGGCATCATCAGCCCCATCATGGAAAGCAGCAGTGCGGTTTGCTGTGAATTGGTGGTGTTGGAAATGAGCAACCCGAAAGAAAGACAGGTAATAATAAAAAGTATGCTCTCTATGTACAACAACGAAAGACTTCCTTTTACAGGAACATCCAGCACGTAAACCGACAGCAGCAGTATCAGGGTAAAATTGGCGATAGACAATGCCAGGAACGGGATGGCTTTTGCAATCAATACCATCACGGGTTTGAAGGGCGATACCAGCAATATTTCCATAGTGCCCAGTTCTTTTTCACGCACTACAGCTACGGAAGTAAGTGCTGTGCAAACGATCATCAGCACAAGAGCAAGCACACCGGGAACGAAATTCAGCGAGCCGTTTGCATTTTCGTTATAAAGCAGCCTTGTTTCGGGAACTATAGAATAAGGGAAAGCGGCTGCAGGACTGATCTGGTGCTGGTAATCTGCAATAATAGCCGTTAAATAGCTGATGAGCGTTTTAGCAGTATTCGGATCAGACCCATCGGCCATGATCTGTACCTGCGCCCTGCCGGATTTCAGCAAGTCGCTTCCAAAATGAGGCGGGAAAATGATCGCGCATTTCAGTTCTCCTTTTTTAAAAACTTTTTCTATGTCGGTATAATTTACGGTTGCTTCTTCTGCCAGGAAATAGGAAGAAGCTTTTATTTTATGGATGATCTGTTGGGAGTTGGGGTCCTTTGCATTATCCGAAATGATGACCTTTGCATTTTTTACTTCACTGGTGAGCGCAAAGCCAAACAGCAGTATTTGCGCTACCGGTATGCCAAACATGATCAGCAGGGTTCGCCGGTCGCGGAATACGTGATAAAATTCTTTTCTTATGAAAACCAGTAATTGCTTCATGCGAAAATGTTCATTGTTTTAGTCTGCCGACCGCTTTGCGCCACGGGCCAACTGGTAAAAAACATCGTCTATACTGTTTACAGCGAATTGTTTTTTCAGGTTTTGGGGCGTGTCTAATGCTTCAATTTTTCCATCTACCATTACCGTTATGCGGTTGCAGTATTCCGCTTCGTCCATATAGTGTGTGGTTACAAAAATGGTGATGCCGGATGCTGCTGCTTCATAGATCATATCCCAGAACTGCCTGCGGGTAACGGGATCCACGCCGCCTGTGGGCTCATCCAGGAACACAATTTTGGGACGGTGAAAGATGGCTACTGAAAAAGCAAGCTTTTGTTTCCAGCCCAGGGGCAGGCCGCCCACTTTCTTTTTTGTTTCTGCCCGTAGTCCGAGCTTTTCAACCAGTTCATTGCTTCTTTGTTTTATTTCTTTGCCGGGAACGCCGTAAACGCCGCCGAAAAAACGTATGTTTTCCAAAACAGTAAGGTCTTCATACAATGAGAACTTCTGGCTCATATAGCCGATGTTGCTTTTTATAAGCTGCTGCTGCCTGTACACATTAAACCCGGCAACCGATGCTTCGCCCGAGCTCGGAAAAGAGAGTCCGCAGAGCATGCGCATGGCGGTGGTTTTACCTGCACCGTTGGCGCCTAAAAAGCCAAATATTTCGCCTTTGTTCACATCGAAGCTGATCTTGTCTACCGCAACAAAATCACCAAACTTTTTACTGAGATCCTTACAAATAATTACCTTTTCTTCCATGAAAAAAAATTAAGATTGTGGAAGTGGCGGTTCCTTTGTTTCATTCATTAGCCTTATAAAACTATCCTCAATGCCAGGCTTGATGTTCTTCACCTCAATATCGGCGTGACCCTGTTCTTCTGCATAGCACCTCAATTTGTCTGCACCGGTCTGGTTGTCATTTTTTAAGGTAATGTGCAGGTATTCGCCAAAAGGGTAGCTGCTTTCTACCTGCTCGTTTTTTCTCAGGTCACTCAATAGTTTATAAATATTATGCGCCTTCATGGCATATAGCTTTACCGGGTAATCCGCAATAATATTTTGTGGTGTATCTACCGACATGATCTTACCATTTTGCATCAGTGCTATTCTTTCGCATAAAACAGCTTCGTCCATATAAGGTGTAGAAACCAAAATGGTGATGCCCTGTCGTTTGAGCTTTTTAAGCATTTCCCAGAATTCCCTTCTCGACACCACATCCACTCCTGTAGTAGGTTCGTCAAGAAATAATACCTCGGGCTTATGAATTAAAGCACAGCACAAAGCCAGCTTTTGCTTCATGCCGCCCGAAAGCTTGCCTGCCCGGCGATCGTTAAAAGGTTTGATCTGCTCGTAAATATCTTTGATGAGCTCATAATTTTCCTCAATGCCGGTGCCGAACAGGGTAGCAAAAAAGCTCAGGTTCTCTTTCACTGTTAAATCCTGGTACAGCGAAAATTTGCCGGGCATATAGCCGATCCTGTTGCGGATAGTCTGGTAATCCTTTACTACATCAAAACCATCAACGGATGCCGTGCCTTTATCTGCCAGCAATACCGTTGTGAGGATCCGGAAAATGGATGTTTTGCCTGCACCATCGGGGCCTATTAAACCAAACAGTTCTCCCTTATCAATAGTAAGCGATACATCATCCACTGCAAGCACCTTGCCTTTGTCGTAGGTTTTAGTAATATGTTGAAGTGTTACAGATTTCATTTGTTTCATCCGGTTTTGCAGTACAAGGGAGTGACACAACGATGTTCAATAGCCATTAAAAAGCACTTCTCCATACATGCCGATCTTCAGGTAACCATCGTTTTTTACGCTTATTTTTATAGCATATACCAGATTGGCTCTTTCATCTTTTGTTTGTATGGTTTTGGGTGTAAATTCAGATTTGTCCGAGATCCATTGAATCGTTCCTGTATAAGTTTTATATTTTTTCTCATCCTGGTCAATCCGCACCTCCACCTGTTGTCCTGTTTTTATGAGCGGAAGTTGCCCGCCGGTTATATAGGCTCTTAAAAACAGGGTGTCGGTGTTGGCGATTTTATATAGCGGCTTTCCCAATACCGCCATTTCTCCTTTCAGCGCATACCTGGTAAGCACGGTGCCTGTAATGGGATTAACGATCTGTCCCTTGTTGATTTGCGCCTGCAATTGCTGCACGGCTTTCTCAAGCGGCGCCTTTTCGCTGAGGATGCTCCTGTTTTGCGTGGCGGTATTGGATTGATAAAGGTTGATCTGTTCCCGTGTTACTGCCATCTGCTTCCGGAGTTGATCAATTTGTGCATCAATATCATCCAGTTGCTTGCGCGGCGCAGCATCGGCTGTTACCAGGTTTTGCAACCTTTTCTTTTCACGGAACAGGTTATCCAGTTGTGTTTGCTGTGCCGCTAATTGCTTTTTAACAACATTTACCTGGTTATAGGCCGAGCTTGTTTTTTGTTGAAGTGAAGATATGGAGGCTTCCGTTTGTTCTTTCTGAAGTTGCTGAACAGTCATATCAATCTGCCCCACTACAGCGCCCTCCTTTAACTGATCTCCTTCGTGCACAGAAAAAGAAAGCAGTTGCCCGTTTTGTTGTGCCGATACCATTACTTCATCCGCTTCAAAATTGCCTGCCGCATCATAGTTTATTTCATTACCGTTGCAGGAAGCAAATACCATCCATACTGCTAATCCTGTTATGCTGCTGTATCTCATAAATAATGATTTTTGCACTCAGTTGCCTGAAGTGTTTTTAAAATTGTATTGGGCTTGTAATAATTGAATGTTGTGAACAATGCGGGCCTGTTTGGCGAGGTTTTCTTCATTTAGCTTGGCAATATATTCATGTACGGTTATCACACCATTGTCGAGCTGAGCCTTAGCAGATTGTACCACAGCGGTAAGAAGCTCTATAACAGCATTATCCTGCTCAAGCAGGTCGTTGTATTTTTTGATGTCTGCATTTTGCTGGTTAAGTGTGATGCGGGTATTGAAGAGAAAGGTTTCTTTGTCGATATCCAGGTCCTGGCGTTTGAGCGCTAACAGGTGCTTGTTGTTTTTCAGGGAATACAGGCTTCCCAGCGACCAGTTTAAACGGATCCCGGCAACCCACCACGGACCAAACTCATTTTTAATGATGTTCAGGGTGGGGCGTCCGTACGCTCCCTGTGCAAAAGCGCTGAGCCTGGGCGTATATGCCGACGCCAGCTGATGTTCCTGGATATCGAAGCCCTTTTTCTGCAGGTCAAAGTATTTTAGTTCCGGCCTGTTAATTCCGGGAGCAGCAGGCACCTGTTCGGGTAAGATCAATACAGTGCTCTCGTCAACAGGCTGCCCGATGAGCAATGCCAGCATATCCATAAAGGTTTTGCGGTTGGCCCTGAACGTTATGGCTGTCATATCTGAATTAATAATTGCCGCTTTCAGCTCATCCACATTGCTCCTGTAAGCTGTTCCGTTCGCGTATGCGGCATTGGCCTTGTCCAGTGCGCCCTGCAGGTCGGTTTTCCTGATTTCATTCTGCTTTAATTGTTCGTTCATCAGCAGCACGGAAAAATAGATCTGTGTAACCCGGTCTTTCAGCGTGTTCAGGTTCACTTCAAGACTTTGTTGCAGCATTTGTTCATTGGCCCGGATCAATGCTTTTTGATGTTTGGTAACACCGCCATCATATATAGCCTGGCTCAGCTCTGCCTGGATTTTATACTGGTCTTTATCAATGGTGGGAAATGTAACGCCGGGTATGGGAGGCAGGGCATCCGAAAAGCTGATGGTTTGCGACTGATAGGTAGCCTGGCCGTTTACGGTAAACTGCGGAAGATAAAATTTTGAAGCATTTTCAAGTGAATACCGGCTGCTTTTGGCAATTAAGTCCTGCTTTTTAATGAGCGGGTAATTTTGCTTTGCCATGCGGTAACAACTGTCTATGCCAAGTTGCCGCGTTTGACCATGTATTGGCGCATATAACAACAGCAGGAGCAGGATACATATGAGCATATTCGGTTTGCGTATCATGACTTCGGTCTTTTGTTTTAAATAACAGGTAAAACGCTTTTTGTTTTCAGCATTGCTTTCATCCAAACAGGTATCAGTTTTTTTCTTTCCAGCATCATGTCGGTAAATGCTTTTTCCTTAAGGTTCGCTATGCGTAACAATGCGGGTTTCATCAAAAAAGGAAACAGGCACAGTCCGAGCAGACTGATCAAAAAATGGAAAGGATGTATATCCGGCCGCTTTTGGGCTATTTGCTGCAGGAATACAGACTGGTTGAGGAAATCGATCTTTTCTATGAGCTTTATAAAATGTTCGGGATTGTTTCTCACCTCGCTTAATACAAATAGCGGCAGCTCGGGATTTTCAATGATCAGGTCAATGTATTTTGAGGCAATGGTTTCCACTTTGGTTTCAAGTGAGGTTGATGCATCGTTTAAAACGGGGGCGAGCACGCCAAAATATTTCTGTATTTTTTCTGACATTACTATTTCAAACAGCTTTTGTTTGCTTCTGAAATAGTAGTTCAGCAACGCCAGGTTAATGCCGGCCGCCTCTGCAATATCCCTCGTGCGGGTGGCGGCATATCCCTTTTGCGTAAAAACCTTCCGGGCTGCTTCTTTTATTTTTTCTTCCGTAGAGAGGTCGCTGTTCGCCTTTGTTTTTCGGGGCATTTTGACAATTGTTGCACAAACCTAAAATTATTTTTTTGATTTAAACAAATATTTTAATCAAATGATTAATAATTGACCGGATAAATCCGAACAGGCGTTTTGCAGGTTGGGGGAGAACTATAAAACAGCAGTGATCCTGTTTTTTGACAATATGCCATAAATCCATACTTTGCAGCGCAGTATGACATAAAATTTTAGCATACATTGTTATAATGAAAGATATCCTGGCCTTTATTCCCCAGCGCCGTCCTTTTGTAATGATTGATGAATTGTTGTTTGCCGGTGATAATAGCGCTGTAACAAAGTTTAAGGTAACAGCCGACAATCTGTTTACGGCAGGCGGACAGCTTACCGAACCGGCCCTGGTAGAAAATATAGCTCAAACCGCTGCTGCCAGAATGGGCTATATTTGCAACCAAAAAAAGGAACCTGTTCCGGTGGGTTTTATAGGGGCGGTGCAGAACCTGCGTATTATGGCTTTACCGGGGCTAAACGATGAACTGGAAACAGAGATCGTGATAAAGAACCAGGTATTTGACGTTACCGTGATCGCGGGAAAGGTTAGTTGCAGGGGGGCAGTGCTGGCGCAATGCGAAATGAAAATCTTTATTCAGTCAACCAATAAATCTGCAATGATATGAAACAGTTACCTGCATTCAAATGGCTGTTCGCCGCGGTATTCCTGCTTACAGGAGCGCAACCCCTTTCTGCCCAGACATTAAAAGAATTTTTTAACTCTTCCGAGGTTCCGCTTACTTACCTGGGAGTCGATTTCACCCATGCCAAAGTGCTGAACGATATTGCAGCCAATGCCATGGATATAAGAGACCGGCAGTTCGCTGCCATTAACCAGGTGATTGTAAATGAGCCTAAAAAATACGATTTTCAGAAAGCGCTTTCAACGTCAAATGTAACAAATGATATCAGCTTTGTTAATGCAAAGAATGCCAAAATAGACGCTGAAAAGATCATTGAATCCGGTAGTGCCGATGAAGTGAGGTTTACCAAAGCAACGATCGAATCCATTGTTAAAGGATATAAGTTTACAGGTAAAAAAGGCATCGGGCTGATGTTTATCATGGAAAGCATGAACAAAGCCTCGGCCCAGGCTTCAATGTATGTAACTTTTATTGATCTTTCCTCCGGCAAGGTATTGCTCACCGAAAGGATGACAGCCAAAGCTGCCGGGTTCGGCTTCAGGAATTACTGGGCAAAAACGGTGTACGAAGTGCTGAATGATATAAGAAAATCAAAATATAAAGAGTGGAAGGCCAGTGCAGGCTGAGTTTCGAAGCGGATTGGATCATTGTTTGGAAAAAATAAATAATGCAGAAAACTTTATCCGGGAAAATTGAGATCAATGTGCGGTTTAATGAGGCTGATCCGTTGGGCATAGTATGGCACGGACATTATATACGGTACTTTGAAGATGGCAGGGAGGCCTTTGGCAATGAATATGGTATCGGATACCTCGACTTTTACAGGCAGGGCGTTATTATACCTGTGGTGAGCATCCAGTGCGACTTTAAACGATCATTAAAATATGGCGAAAAGGTTATAGTAGAAACGATATATAAGCCCTGTGAAGCTGCCAAGTTGAAATTTGAATACCGGTTGTTCAATTCAGCCACCAATCAGCTGGTAGCTACGGGAACTTCGGTTCAGGTTTTCCTGAGCAGGGAAACATCAGCGCTGCAGTTAACCAATCCTCCTTTTTTTGAAGAATGGAAAAAGAAACATGTGCCGATCTGATCTTTAACAAGCCAATGAAACACGATGTACATTTTTTCACACGCGGAAATATATACAGTCATTTTACCGTGATGCACGACAAAGATGTAAAAACAAACAGGTACCGATGAAACCGGTTTTCGTTATTTCCAGCAATATTGTATCACCCTTAGCCTCAACAGCAAATGAAAATTTTGATCTGTTGAAAAAAGGTATTTCAGGAATACAACTGCACCACACCGCAATTGCCCCCGAACCTTTTTATGCGTCTTTGTTCAGTGAAGATGCGGGATTTACAGCACCCGATAGCAGTCCGGACGCCTACACTAAATTTGAGCAACTGCTTATCGCTTCCATGCAGGACGCTTTATCGCTTTCGGGTGTGGATGTTACCAGCTCCCGAACTGCCCTGGTCATTTCTTCCACCAAAGGCAATATCAGTCTTATTGAATCACAGCCCATAACCGAATCTGTAAAAAAGCGCGTTGCTTTGCACAGTTCGGCAAAAGCAATAGCCGGTTATTTCGGGTTTCAATCTCATCCTGTGGTTGTATCGCACGCCTGCATTTCGGGTTTGGTGGCCCTTATCACGGGTATGCGCTTATTACAATCCGGCCGTTACGATCATGCGGTAATAGCCGGGGCCGATATCATTACCCGGTTTGTATTATCCGGTTTCCGGTCTTTTCACGCTGTAAGCGATATGCCCTGCAGGCCCTTCGATGCCAATCGGAATGGCATAACATTGGGCGAGGCCGCAGCCACGATTATTCTTTCGGTAGAAAAACCCGGTGGTAAAGAAAGCATACGGCTTGCGGGTGGCGCCGCCAGCAACGATGCCAATCATATTTCAGGGCCTTCCCGTACAGGAGAAGAATTGCACCAGGCTATTGAAGCCGCTGTTCGGGAAGCGGGTATTGACAAGAATACAATTGATTTTATTTCGGCGCACGGAACGGCTACCGTGTACAATGATGAAATGGAATCGAAAGCCATAAACCTTTCAGGATTGCAGCAGGTTCCGGTCAACAGTTTGAAGGGATATTACGGGCATACTTTGGGTGCGGCCGGTTTAATAGAAACCGTAGCCTGCGTTCATTCACTGAAAGAAAATATAATTTTGCCCACCCCGGGATTTGAAGTGCGGGGTACAACACAGCCCTTAGCGGTAAGCAGCGCATTGCAGGAAGGCGTATACAGCAATTGCCTGAAAACCGCATCGGGATTTGGAGGTTGTAATGCAGCTATAGTGTTGCGAAAAGCAGTTTGATTTTTAACCATAAACCATAACCCAGCACATTTTATTACATGAAATTTTTTAAAAAGGACAGCAAAACAGCTCTGGAGGCGAAAGGGATGGCCCAATTCATTGCATTTGGACCTGTGGTATTCCAGGTAGCCAGAGTAATGAGGGATACAGGCATTTTAAGTGTTATTGAAGAAAGCGCATCCACCGGAATGACCATTGAAGAAATTAAAAACCGTGTACAATTGCCTCACTACGGAGTTAGGGTGCTGCTGGAATCGTCATTGGGGATAGGATTGGTTGTGGAAAACGATGGTAAATATACGTTGACCCGCACAGGTTATTTTATTTTGCATGACCCGCTTACAAAAGTAAACATGGATTTTGTGCATGATGTGTGTTACAAAGGATTGTTTGACCTGGATAAGAGCATTGAAACCGGCAAGCCCGAAGGACTTAAAGAATTTGGGAATTGGCCTACCATTTATGAAGGGCTTTCGCAATTGTCCGCGCATGTGCAGAAAAGCTGGTTCGCTTTTGATCACTTCTTTTCCGATACCGCTTTCCCGGCAGTAATAAAGCATGTGTATAAAAACGGCATTAAAAACATATTGGATATAGGTGGAAACACCGGTAAATGGGCAATTGCCTCCGCAAAGCATGCGCCGGATATTACCATTATGGATTTGCCCGGACAGCTGAATATGGCCAGAAAAAAAATAGAGGAACTGGGGCTTGCGGACCGGGTATCTTTTCATGCTGCCAATATTTTAGATGAAAATCAGCCTTTCCCGAAAGGATTTGACGCGATATGGATGAGCCAGTTTTTAGATTGCTTTTCTGAAACGGAAATCATTTCTATCTTAAAGCGCTGCGCCACGGCAATAGATGATGATGGCTGTGTGCTGATACTTGAAGCATTCTGGGACACGCAGCGGTTTGAAACTGCGGCTTTTTGCCTCCAGCAAACCTCCATCTATTTCACCGCTTTGGCCAATGGCAACAGCCAGATGTACGACTCAGGGGTTTTTAAGCAATGCATATACGATGCGGGCTTTGAAATTGTGGAACAAACCGATGGTATAGGGTTAAGCCATAGCCTGTTGAAATGCAGGAAGAAGAGGTGAATTTGAAAACATTGCGGTCAGTACGCGACAAAGGAGCGTCAGACCGCAACTGAACGTGAAGCACCAAAAGGCAAATCACAAAAGACAAATAAATTATAAATCCGAATATTTAAATTCCGAAATCCGGAGATGTGGTCGGTACGCGACAAAGGAGCGTCAGACCACATCTGAACATAAAGCACCAAAAAGCAGATCATAAGAAACAAATAAATTATAAATCCAGATATTTAATTTCGAAATCCGGAGGATGCTTTCAATCCGGAGAAAACACTGGCACTGAAAGCCCATAGCCGATTGCTGAAAGCTGATCGCATTTGCATTTTAATTTTGTATTTTATTGGTTCTTGTGATTTGATTTTTGGTTCTTATTTAATAAATATATATGCAAACAGAAAAAACAGATGTGCTGGTAATTGGTGCCGGTCCTGCGGGAACGGTTGCTGCTTCCATTGTTCACCAGTCCGGATATAAAGTACGCATTGTTGAGAAAATGAAATTCCCCCGCTTTGTAATTGGCGAAAGCCTTTTGCCCAGGTGTATGGAAGCCCTGGAAGAAGCAAAATTTTTAGATGCAGTGGCCGAAAGAGGCTTCCAGGAGAAGAACGGCGCCAAGTTTGTAAAGAATGGTAAAATATGCGACTATCAGTTTGCAGATCAGTTTACTCAGGGGTGGAAAAGAACCTGGCAGGTACAGCGTGCCGACTTTGATCATACACTGGCAAAAACGGTTGAAAAAATGGGCGTTCCGGTTCAGTATGAAGCAACGGTAACCCACATTGCCTTTAATGATGATGGGAGATCCGTCACCACTATCGAAGATGCCGATGGCAATAAGAAATATATAGAAGCGCGTTTTATTATAGATGGCAGCGGTTACGGACGGGTCATCCCCCGCATGTTCAATATGGAAAAACCCTCCAATCTTCCGGCGCGTAAAGCATTGTTTGCACACACGGTGGATACCAAACGTGCCATGTCGGATGAGCCCAACCGCATCACTATTGTAGTGCATCAAAAAGCGGTATGGATATGGATCATTCCTTTTGCCAATGGCATCACCTCTTTGGGCTTTGTAGGATTCCCGGAATTCTTTGAGGGATTTGAAGGTTCACCGGAGGAAAAATTCAGGGCAATGATCGCCACAGAGCCATATTTGAGCGATCGGTTTAAAGATGTAGAGCTGGTGTTTGAGCCGCGAACATTGCAGTCGTGGTCATCCACCACCGACAGGTTCTACGGTAACGGGTTTGTGCTGACGGGAAATGTGACCGAGTTTTTAGATCCTGTATTTTCTTCCGGCGTTACGCTGGCTACTGTTTCCAGCCAGTTGGCTGCAAAACTGGTGATCCGTAAGCTCAAAGGAGAAGAGGTAGACTGGAACAAAGAATACATGGATATTATGATGCAGGGCGTAAATACTTTCCGCTCTTATGTAATGGCGTGGTATGAAGGTACGCTGGACACCATTTTCTTTGCCGACAACCAGGACCCGCTTATAAAAAGCCAGATATGTTCTGTTTTAGCGGGATATGTGTGGGATACTGCCAACCCCTATGTAAAGGATCACACTACTGCCCTGCACAAGCTGGCGCGGATCATAACCATGAGGGATAGTTTGAAGGAAGGGTGAGGGGAGGTGAAAGGTGAGAGGTGAAGAGTGAATGGTGAGTAGTCAATAGTGAGTAGTGAGTAGATAGCCAATGGCTCATAGCTCATAGCTGATAGCTGAGAACTGATAGTGACGGCTGACAGCTTATAGCTCTAAAAAATATTCATATTTTGTCGGATATCCAAACATACATTACTGCTCATTGTTGCATTGCCTCAAAAAAGGTATACAGGAACGGCATGCTGCTTTTAAACGATGAAACAGGCAGCGATACAGCCCATTTCCTGCTTTCGGCATATAAATATTTTAATGTGGATTATCCCAAATTTTATAAAATGGATAATCTGTGTAAACTCGGTTTTTTAGCAGCGGAATTGCTGCTGAAAGAAAGGCGGGTTGCAGAAGAATACAGTCCTGAAACAGTTGGTATCGTATTGAGCAATGCCAATTCCAGTTTGGATGCCGACATTAATTATTTCCAAACCGTTAAAAACATACCCAGTCCTGCCCAATTTGTATATACTTTGCCTAATATTGTGATTGGCGAGATCAGCATCAGGCATCGTTGTAAGGGAGAAAATGCTTTTTTTGTGAGCGACAGGTTCGATCCTGATTTTATGCAGTTTTATGTGCAGGATTTATTGGATCGCAGGCGGATCAATGCATGTATAAGCGGATGGGTAGAATGTTTGGGAGAAGAATATAAGGCTGTAGTATATCTGGTGGAAAATCGTCCCGGAAAAGAGGCTTTACCATTTAATAGTGATCATATTCATCAAATTTACGAAATAGCTAATGGAGAAATTAATGGCTGATCTGAAGCAACAGATCATAACGCAACTGAACCTGAAAGATTTGAAACCCGAAGATATCGGCGACGACCAGCCGCTTTTTGTGGAAGGGCTGGGGCTGGATTCTATTGATGCCCTCGAATTGATCGTGTTGCTGCAGCAGGAGTATAAGATAAAGCTTGCCAATGCGGAGGAAGGTCAGAATGTATTCCGTTCTGTTAGAACCATGGCACAATACATTACAGAACATCAGCCTAAAACAGTATAGTAGCGGTATACCTGATTGATTCAAAATCTAAAATCCAAGATTTCAAATCTCAAATTTCAAATCTGAAATAATGGGTAGCCCCGTTTTTATTGCAGGCGCTGGTGTGATTTCGGCTATAGGCAATAATATAGCCGAAAACCTGGCTGCACTTGAAAATGGAGTAGCCGGAATGAGTGAAATGCAGTATCTCCGGTCGGCACATCGTCATAAGCTTCCCGTAGCTGAGGTGAAAATGAGCAACGCTGAACTGGCAGAATTGGCCGGCATGCCTGCACATATCACCCGTACAGCGCTGCTTTCGGCGATAGCTGCCAAAGAAGCGTTGCATCATGCGGCTATCGAAAATTTTGATGAGCTGCGCACGGGATTTATTTCTGCCAATACCGTGGGTGGTATGGACAAAACGGAAAATTTTTTCCCGGGCTTTTTAAACGATCCGCATAAAGGCAGGTTACGCAATATTATTCATCACGAATGTGGCGCGGTCACCGAGCTGGTGGCCGACCGGCTGGGCATAAAAAATTATATATCTACCATCAGCACTGCCTGCTCGTCATCTGCCAACGCTATATTTTTTGGTGCAAGGCTCATCAGGCAAAACATGCTGGACGTAGTGATCACCGGCGGAACCGATGCGTTGACCAGATTTACGCTCAACGGATTTAATACTTTAATGATCGTGGACCAACAACACTGCCAGCCTTTTGATGAAAACAGGAGGGGATTGAACCTTGGAGAGGGCGCCGGATACGTAGTGCTTGTTTCAGAAAAGGTTGCCGGCTCCTTAAAAAATACCCCTGTTTGTGTATTAAGCGGGTATTGCAATGCCAATGACGCTTATCATCAAACGGCATCCTCACCCAACGGCACAGGTTCATACCTGGCCATGAAAGGTGCTTTGCAGCAAAGCGGACTGCAGTCCGAACAGATTGATTATATCAACCTGCATGGCACGGGAACACAAAACAATGATATAGCCGAAGGCACGGCAATTAAGCTGTTGTTTGAGGGACATTACCCGCCCATGAGCTCTACCAAATCTTTTACGGGCCATACATTAGGCGCCAGCGGCGGAATTGAAGCCGTTTTTTCTACGCTGGCTATCCGGCATGGGCTGATCTATCCCAACCTGCGTTTGGAAACACCCATGAAAGCATTGCCTTTTATCCCGGAAACGCATTTTAAAAAAGGAGCAGCCATCCGTCATGTGCTTTCCAATTCTTTTGGTTTTGGCGGTAATTGCTCATCACTTATATTCTCAAAAGCATAATGTTCATACAGGCTGCGGCAGGCATATCACCCCAACCTTCTTTCGGTGCTTTATTAACTGAACCTGCTGTGTATGCGGGGAACAGGCTGAATTGCGTAGAACCCGATTACGGGCAGCTCATTGACCCTAAAATGATCAGGCGAATGAGCCGGATCATAAAAATGGGGGTTGCTGCTGCAATGGATTGCTTAAAAACATCTGCAACGGAAATGCCCGGCGCCATCATTACCGGAACGGCCTATGGTTGCCTGGCAGATACGGAAGTATTTCTTTCAAAGATGATAGAGAACAGGGAAGAACTGCTTACCCCTACTGCTTTTATACAATCAACCCACAATACCGTTGGAGCGCAAATTGCATTGTTGCTCAAATGTCACAATTATAACAACACGTTTGTGCACAGGGGATTTTCCTTTGAAAGCGCACTGTTGGACGCTGTCACTTTATTGCAGGAGCAGCATATGTCAACTGTTTTGGCCGGCGCTGCAGATGAGCTTACCGACACCAGCTTCCGGCTGCTGAGCCGGTTTGGGCTGTATAAAAAAGACATTTCTTCCAGTAAGGCGTTATACGACGGTGCTGCAAAAGGAACGATCGCAGGTGAAGGAGCGGCCTTTTTTTTACTGGCAGCAGATCCTTCCGGGAACGACTATGCGCAGTTCAACGGGTTATATACTTTTTATAAGCCCCGTGATGTTGAAGAGATCAAAAAAAATATTCAATCCTTTTTATCGTTCCATGCTATTGGTATGCATGATGTTGATCTGGTAATAACAGGTCAAAACGGCAATGTACACGAGGATGCAGTGTATGAACAACTCGCGCAAACGATCTTCAAAGGCAAATCCACTGCCCGGTTCAAGCATTTGTGCGGCGAATATCCTACGGCGGCTTCCTTTGCATTGTGGCTGGCCGCCAATATCATAAAAACAGGAGAGATACCTTCCTGTACTTTAGCCATGAGTAATGATAAACGCCCCCGGCGGATATTGATATACAACCACTACCAAAATACCTATCACACTTTATACCTGCTGTCGGCATGCTGAACTTTAATACCATTAATATTGTTTTTATTGCTTTGCTGATCGGGATGATCGGCTATCATTTCTTTTACAATATTCCTGTATTTGCTTTTATTATACTGCTGCTGGCTTACTTGTCTTTCCTTTTTTATGGCAGCTATAATGTAAGGTCTAATTTTTACCTGAGAACGATTTCTGCAGCTCATACAACATTCAGGCAAATCGCCATCAGTTTTGATGATGGTCCGGCCCCTTTGTATACACCGCAGATCTTACAGATATTAAAAGAGCACCAGGTTAAAGCAGCTTTTTTTTGTATTGGTAAGCGGATTAATGAAAATGAGGCCTTATTAAAGCAGGTATATGATGAAGGGCATCTTATAGGCAATCACAGTTACTCGCATGACCTGTGGTTTGATCTTTTTTCGGCCCAAAAAATGAACCGGGACCTGCAGATGATGAATGAAGCTATGTATAAGGTTACAGGCGTTAAACCCTGCTTGTTCCGGCCACCATACGGCGTTACCAATCCCAATCTTAAAAAAGCCATCGAAAAAAATAAATTTATTCCGATAGGGTGGAGTGTCCGGTCAATGGATACGGCAGCAAAGGATGCAAAAAAATTACTGGCAAAAGTTACCGGATCGTTAAAACCGGGAGCCGTTGTATTGTTTCATGATACCAGCAAAGCTACCGTAGATATGCTTTCTGCGTTTTTGCAGGAGGTAAAGCGAAACGGCTATGAAATTGTACGGTTAGACAAATTGCTTAATTTGGAGCCCTATGCATAAGTTTGTTTTAACCGGAATGCTGTGGATAACCGCAATAGCTGCAGAAGCGCAATACCCCGGGTATGCTTTGCTGCAAAATGCTTCTTCTTTTCAGGCGCAGTTTGCCGCCGCATCGCAAAAAACAAATACCGTCAAAAGCGATTTTGTGCAGGAAAAAACCCTGAGCCTGCTGGCGGAAAAAATTGTATCGAAAGGAAAGTTCTGGTTCAAAAAGGAAAATGCCGTACGCATGGAGTACACACAGCCTTTTCAATACCTGATGATCATTAACGGAAGCAATGTATACATTAAGGATAACCAGAAAGAAAATAAAATATCTACCAAATCCAATAAGCTGTTCCGGCAGATCAATACAATAATGATAGATTGTGTAAATGGAAAAGCCCTGCAAAGCAGTGATTTTAAAGTGAGGATATTTGAGGGTAAAACTACTTTTATGGCGGAGCTCTCGCCGGTTAATAAAAATCTGAAGACTTTATTCAGTAACATCAATATGGTTATTGAAAAAAAGGATTACGCTGTATCCCGTATTGAAATGCATGAGCCATCGGGCGACGGCACCTCCATTCATTTTGTTAACCGCCAGTTTAATATACCGCTTGCCGATGCGTTGTTTGCTGTACGTTAGTTGCTGGCTGATCTGCGCCGCCTGTTCATCTTCCTATAAAAAACTGCAACGTACGGAAGCCGATCCGCTTTGTATCAGTGCCTTCAGGCCGGCTTTCAGCCGGGCTTTATACCATGCGCAGGTGAACGTAACCGGTAAGCACCTGAGCGGACTGCTCATCATTAAAGCCATGCCCGACAGCAGTATAAGGATGGTTTTCTCCAGCGAAGCCGGTTTCAAATTCTTCGACTTTGAATTTGATAGGACAGGCTTTAAGGTGCATTATATCTACAGCCAGATGAACAAAAAGGCTGTGATCAAAACCCTTCGTAAAGACTTTGAGCTGCTGTTGATGCAACACCTCAATGTGCCACGATCCTATACGCTGAAAAGTGATGGTAATTACTACCACGTGTTCCCCGACGGCAGGGATTACTATTATTATATTACCGACAGCACCTGCACGAACCTGTTGCGCATGGAAAGGGGAAGCCGGAAAAAAAGAGTAGTGGAAGCCATCATGCATCCGGGCAATGATGGTATGCCCGATACCATTGGTATAAAGCACCACAATTTTAATTTTGATATAGGCTTAAAACGTTTACGGGATGATACTGAAAGATGATTTTTATACCGTTGCTTCGTTAACGGCAGATAATGGAATGGTTGAGGCATCGCTGCAACTGAATCCTGCACACCCCGTATTTGAAGGACATTTTCCGGGGCAGCCTGTAGTGCCGGGCGTGTGTATGATGCAAATGATAAAGGAAATACTGGAAACCGTTACCGAGGAAAATCTGATGTTAAAGCAGTCTGATCATATAAAATTCCTTTCCGTCATCAATCCGGTGGAAGCTAAGCCGGTTCAGGCATCTGTTCAGTTCAGTGAAAAGGAAAATGATGAACTGCATGTAGTTGCTTCCCTGAGATGTGAAGAAAGGATATGTTTTAAATTAAAGGGCGTTTTTGCTATAACAGGCTAAAGCATACAGATCAGCCGGAATGTCCCAGGTCTTTGGCAGGGTTTACCATATCTCTCACCAACTGTTTCAATTCCTTTATTTCCGGAAAACGGCCTTCGCTTTTTCTGTCGAAGATCGTTTTGTTATTGACGCTGATGGTGTAACGGCCGGCAGTATCCGATGGTTGAAGCATGATGCCTTTCACATCTCCGGTAAAAGTGGTGAGCAATTCCTGCGCCATATAGGCTGCGCGTAACATCCAGCCGCACTGCGGACAGTATTCGATGATAATTACATCTTTCATTGAGCCTGGTATTGTACTGTAAAAATATAAAAAGATAGAAGCGCATATTAATTCTTTCTCCGTTTTCCGCGCTTTGGGGGCTCCGCCAATATTTCATCTACCGTTTTTAATTTTTCATCATCGGCTTTCTTTTTTATATAGATAGTGTGGTACAGGATCTGCGAAGGGTTTTGCCTGGCTTTAACAGTGATATCTACCTTTTCAACTGTGGATTCAAAAGGGATCCACAAACTGTTCCCATAAAATTTCCCGTAAGAAGAGGTAAAAATGAGCTGGGTGCTGTCCATCGGGCGGAAACTACCATTGGAGAGCTTTCCAATCACATTGATGTAATTGTATGTTCCTTTTTTCAGGCTGTCTGTATACAGGTTAAAATATATGCTGTCTGTTTTCTGTGCAAACAGTGCGGTGACCAATAGCAGTAAAACCGGTGTAAGTAATGTTTTTTTCAAATGGTATCCAGTTTATATACTGGTATGACGTATTAACTGCCACAAAAGTACAATTGCAGGCAGTATTTTACGGAATCTTTGCTTTTATGTAACAAATGAACGGCGCCTCTTGCTGGTCAATGCAGGGATCCTTCCTGCGTTGAGGTGGATGCGAAGCATCTGTGCTGTTCGAAGCGAATACAGATCCTTCTCCCGGTTTGGGGCGGGATCAGAATGACAGGCTGCGGTATAAGGTGTTGGGCTTTTGTTGTACTGCCCGGCAGGAAACCCGTTTCCTGTCACCCTGACGAAGGAAGGGTCTGTACTGGTATTGCCATTAATTATTTTTATCTTAGTGCACTATGACCCCACCTGTATTATGGCAGCCTTCCGAACAATTTAAGCTCAGTTCCAATCTTGCAAAATATATGCAGTGGTTAAGCGATAACCTGCAACTGGAATTTAAAACGTATGATGCTTTATGGGAATGGTCTGTTGAGCATCCCGCAGATTTCTGGAAGAGCATTTCGGATTATTTTAAGGTCATCCATCATTCACCCTACAGCAGTATAAAGAGCAATGATCCCATGCCCCGGACAAAATGGTTTGAAGGAAGCACGTTGAATTACGCGGAGCATATTTTCCGTAATGCAACAAATAAGCGCCCGGCCATCCTGTTTCAATCTGAATACCAACCGCTCACCGCCATCAGTTGGGAAATGTTGAAGCAGAAGGTAGCAGCATTGCAAAATTTTTTTATACAGCAGGGCATACGGTCCGGCGACAGGATCGCCGGCTATCTGCCCAATATCCCCGAAGCTACCATATCGCTGCTGGCTGCAATGAGCATTGGCGCTATATGGAGCAGTTGCTCGCCCGATTTTGGTTCTGCAAGCGTAATGGAACGTTTTCGGCAAATTGAACCCCGGATTTTGATCGCTGCTGATGGATATATGTATAATGGAAAATTTTTTAACCGCACGGAGGCTGTGAAAACCATTAAAGCGGCGCTTCCTTCGGTTGAAAAACTGATCCGCATACCCTTTGGCGGTAATGCCGTTGCAGGAGGAGATATGGTCGGATCTGTATTATGGGATGAAGTAATGCAAACTCCCTATACAGCTTTGCAATTTACAGCAGTTCCCTTTGATCATCCCATATGGATATTGTATTCGTCCGGCACCACCGGCATACCCAAAGCAATTACGCACGGCCATGGCGGTGTGCTGCTTGAACATTTTAAATACCTCGCCTTTCACAATGATGTTCAGCCGGGAGAGAATTTTTTCTGGTTCACCACCACCGGCTGGATGATGTGGAATTATTTGCATGCTGCGCTGCTTTTGGGTGCTACCATAGTATTGTACGACGGAAGCCCCGGTTATCCCGATATCGGCACATTGTGGCGCATGGCGGCAAAAATACCTGTGCATCATTTTGGAACCAGCGCTCCGTTCATTATGGCCTGTAAAAAAGAAGGTATCCTTCCGGGTGAATGTGGCGATCTTTCTGTGCTGCGTTCTGTGAGTTCTACCGGCTCACCGCTTC
Organism: Agriterribacter sp.; assembly: GCF_035444585.1. Lineage (GTDB taxonomy): Bacteria > Bacteroidota > Bacteroidia > Chitinophagales > Chitinophagaceae > Agriterribacter. The sequence continues at coordinate 11,362 of NZ_DAOMOZ010000024.1, read as the reverse complement.
CGCAGGAAGGATTTGATTATGTGTATGAAAAGATAAAGAAAGATCTGTGGCTGTGCAGCATGAGCGGCGGAACGGATGTTTGCACAGCATTTGTAGGTGGCTGCCCCTTGTTGCCGGTATATGAAGGAGAAATTCAATGCCGGGCGTTGGGTTGCGAGATGTATGCTTTGGATGAAAATGGTAAACGTGTAACGGATGAGGTAGGCGAAATGGTGATCGCCGGTCCTATGCCTTCCATGCCGGTATTTTTTTGGAATGACAGGCAGTTTGAAAAATACCTTTCCAGCTATTTTGATACCTACCCCGGTATATGGCGGCCTGGCGACTGGGTGAAAATTACGGCACGCAGGGGCATTGTTATTCTCGGAAGATCGGATGCCACGTTGAACAGGCAGGGCGTACGCATCGGTACAGCGGAAATATACAGGGCGGTAGATACCGTGCCGGAAGTAAAAGACAGTCTTATTGTTAACATTGAATTGCCCGGTGGCGGTGATTATATGCCCCTGTTTGTGGTGATGAAGGACGGTTACCCTTTAACAGCGGAGATAAAAGCGTCCATAAAAAAAACATTACGCGCCGCTTATTCTCCCCGGCATGTGCCCGATGAGATCATTGCGGTTAATGATATTCCCTATACGATAAGCGGGAAGAAAATGGAGATGCCTGTTAAAAAGATATTAATGGGCAAGCCGTTAGAGCAATCGGTAAACACCGGTGCTGTTAAGAACCCCGGATCGCTGGAGTTCTTTAAAACGTTAGCCACTTTGATTTATCCCTAATTCTGATTATCTTCATTCCCCAACCTCCGCTGAACCACCCCTTGCACCCACTGGCCAACTCCTGCTGTTGAAATGGCCGAAATGTTGAGGAAGCATTTCCTATCCCTGGAGCCGGAAATTACTGCCGTACCTCATTGATTGTATCAGAATAAACTGATCATCATAAATCATTAAATCACCATGCGGCAATCAAAACCATTGTTGCTGTTTTTAATAATCCTGTTGAATGTGGGAATATTTAATCTTAAGGCATTTGCCCGCAAATTGTTTTTAGGGGAGGTACAGGTCGCGGCCGACACAACAATCACAGCTTCAGGCCTTCAGGCAGTTGGCTTTGACACATCCATATTCTCCCGGCTTGATGAACGGATAGCGGCTGGGAACTATGGGTTACTTCACAGCCTGCTGGTTGTATACAACAACAAACTGGTAGTGGAAAAATATTACAACAAATGGGAAGAAAAGAGAATACACGATATTCAATCGGCTACCAAAAGTATAGCATCTGCCCTGATTGGTATTGCGATAGATAAAAAATTTATCCGCTCCGTCAATGAAAAATTGCCTGCTCTTCTTCCCGGTTATGATTTTAGAAAGGAAGACAGCCTTAAAAAATCTATCCGTTTAAAAGATCTGCTGACCATGTCGCCCGGGTTTGCCTGGGATGAAACGACCAGCTACAAAGAAAAAGGCAACAGCCTCACCGACATGTATGCAAGCAATATAAATTGGCTTGATTATATCCTCACCCAAAACATGACGGACAAACCCGGAATGCGGTTCAACTACAATAGTGGCGCCTCCATCCTCCTGGGCGCCATCCTTAAGGCTAAAACAGGGATGACCGTTGAAAAGTTTGCCGAAAAATTCCTTTTTGAATCATTGGGTATCGGAAAATATCATTGGTCCGAATATTTTGGAATGGCCCATTGCGGCGGCGGCTTGTACCTCAGTTCCAGGGACATGGCTAAAATCGGCAACCTGTTTTTAAACAAAGGTCGGTTCAATGGCAATCCTATTATCAGCTCCCGCTGGGTGCGCGATTCTTTCGTGCCCCGGTTCGGTGTAAGCAATAAAATCTATTACGGATACCAGTGGTGGATGATCGGTTCCGTTTTTGACTTTGAACCAATTGTTTACGCCGCGGGTAATGGCTGGCAGTTCATCATTGTGATCAAAGAATTTAATACGGTAATAATAACAACCGGCAATAACTATGTAGAGCAGGATCCCAAAACAACCCTTAGCCAGCACGAATTGATTTACTCTGTTTTAGCCTGCAACCCTGCTTTTCGGGCAAAAATAAACCGGATATTTAATGATGATAAGCAGGTTGAGACCAGAAATTTTTACGAAATACTGCTGATGGCACAGGCATTGAACAGCCAGGGCGAATATGCGAGAGCAGTAAAATATTTAAAGCCGGTTGAGGTTAAGTACAAAAATGATCTGCGGTTTTGCTACCTGGTAGGTGAAGCCTACCATTACACGGGAAATAATGAAAAGGCGGGGATATATCTTGAAAATTGTGTTCGGCTTTGTAATGAAAAAAAATTTCCCGAAGCAGGATACTTGCGCATGGCAAATGATCTCCTTGCCCTATAAACTATAAAACCGATTCGTTTTATAAAATCAGCTCGAAATGAAAGGTGAGCAATTCATTTTTCCCGCCTCTTATGCCCAGCAAAGATTGTGGATACTGGAGGAGATGATGCCAGGAAATGCCTTTTATAATCTGTCGGCTCCCATGCGGCTCGGATTTCAGGTAAACAGCCTGGTGCTGAAGAAAAGCCTTAATGAGATCGTTCGCCGGCATGAAACGCTCAGAACAACATTTACTGCTATTGACGGACAGCCTAAGCAGGTAATAGCAGCATCGCTCGACCTGGACCTGTTTTACCACGATCTCTCCGGCCTTGCCGGCAGCGAAAGAGAGACTGCAGCACAACAACTCATAAATACTGACGCCAGAAAGCCTTTTGATCTTGCAGAAGGACCCTTGCTTAGAACAACACTTATAAAATGCGGCACGGAGGATTTTATTTTTCTGCTTTCTATGCATCATATCATCTCTGATGGATGGTCGAGATTCATTTTCTTCCGCGAGCTTACTACCCTGTATGAACTTTTTTCGCAGGGAAAGCCTTCCACGCTACCGGAATTGCCGGTACAATATGCCGATTTTGCTGTTTGGCAGCGCGATTATCTGAAAGGTGAAGTATTGAACATGCATATTGATTACTGGAAAAAGCGGTTGAAAGGTATGCAGGCGCTTAATCTTCCGCTTGATAAATCCCGCCCTGCACTTCAATCATTTGCAGGCAACTACCAACTGCTTGAATTATCTCCGGATCTGTCGGAATCTATCCGGAAACTGGGCCTGAGGGAGAATATTACCCTGTTTATGATATTGCTTGCCGGCTTCGTTGGGTTGTTGTATAAATATACACAGCAGGACGATGTAGTGGTGGGCATACCCGTTGCCAACCGAAATCAAACCGAGATTGAAAACCTGATCGGATTTTTCGTGAACTCAATACTTATACGTACAGATATGTCGGGAATGCCTTCATTTATTGACTTGCTCCGGCGTGTGAAAGCGATAACGCTTGAAGCATACGAGCACGAAGACCTTCCCTTTGAAATGCTGGTGGAAGCAATGCAACCGGAGCGCGACCTCAGTAGAAATCCCCTGTTTCAGGTGTCATTTCAATTTCTTCAGTTTCCTAAGATACCAGGGGCAGCTTCAGCCGGTGAATCGCCTTTTCTGGGGGTAGATAAAGGAACATCTATATTTGACCTTCGGGTTAGTTTTGCGGAATACAATGGACTGCTCGGTGGGGAAATTGAATACAGTACCCAGCTTTTTGAAAAAGATACCATTGACAGAATGTGCAGGCATTTTACCGAACTTATGACAAAAGCGGTTGAAAATCCCGCAAAGCCACTTGAAGAAATAGAAATACTTCAGAGTGATGAAAAGCATCAATTGCTGAAATTGTGGAATAATACCGGCAAAGATTTTGGTTCACCCGCTCTGCTGCACCATTTATTTGAAGAGCAGGCAAAGCTTACCCCCGACCGGGTGGCCGTTGTTTTTAAAAATACTCAGCTATTGTATGAAGAGCTTAACAACCAATCTAATCAACTTGCTCATTACCTGCTCGCTCATGGGGTTCTTCCGGGATCTTTTGTAGGTGTTTGTGTTGAAAGATCTGATAAATTGATCGTTTCATTCCTGGCCATACTCAAGGCCGGAGCCGCTTATATTCCAATGGACCCATCCTATCCAGCAGGCAGGTTGCAGATGGTGATTGATGACGCGGGGATGGAAGCGATGATCAGCCAGCATTCGATGTACGATAATCTGTTCAGTTACGGAGGTTCAGTTATTTTCCTTGACGAGGAATGGGAAAAGATCATGAAGGAAGAACAAAACAATCCGAATGTTGACCCGGATGAATTGTCAATAGCTTATGTGATCTACACCTCGGGATCCACGGGCAGGCCTAAAGGTGTAATGATCCCGCATGCAGCTATCTGTAATCACATGCTTTGGATGAAAGAGCAATTTCCTCTTGATTTGACCGATATGGTAATGCAGCGCACGGCCTACAGCTTTGACGCTTCTGTTTGGGAATTCTACGCACCTTTAATTGCCGGCTCACGGCTATTTATTGCTGAAGACGAAGAAAGCCGCGATCCGGATTACCTGGTTGAAAAAATCATTCAATATTCGATCACCGTTTTGCAGGTAGTACCCTCAATGCTCAGGCTTTTACTGGAGCATCCGGATATTGATCAATGCGTATCTCTGAAAAGAGTATACTGCGGCGGTAGCGTTTTGTTGCCAAAATCAGTTCAGGCATTCTATCGTTTGCTACCTGCGCAATTGTATAATTTGTATGGTCCAACGGAAGCCACAATTGACGTCTCCTGCTGGCATTGCAGGATAGAGAAAGATCATGAACGGGTTTCCATCGGAAAGCCAATATCCAATATTAGGTTCTATGTACTGGATAAAGAAATGAACCCGGTGCCCATTGGGATTCCGGGTGAGCTTTGGATTGGCGGTTCCGGACTGGCGAGAGGCTATTTGGGCAATCGCTTACTGACAGCAGCGAAATTTCAACCCGATCCCTTTAGCGGAAAGCCGGGAGAACGAATGTACCGAACAGGCGATAAGGTACGATACCGGACAGATGGAAACCTTGAGTATCTGGAAAGAATTGACCAACAAATAAAGTTAAGAGGTTTCAGGATTGAACCGGGTGATATTGAATCAGCCCTCAGATCACATGGTGAGGTAAACGATGCCCTGGTTTTGCTTCATCAGCTGCAAAATGATGAGCAGTTGCTCATAGCCTATATTATTCCGGAGCATATTGATTTAACCGGTGCAACCGCATATAGTACTCTCCTCTCATCTGTGAATGATCACCTCCGTCAAAAATTGCCGGAGTACATGGTGCCGGCCTTAATAATGCCAATTCCTTCAATTCCTTTAAAACCCAATGGAAAAATTGACCTAAGTATGCTTCCCGGCATACCTCAAAACCATACCGGACTTTCACACAGCTATGCGCCCCCTGAAACGAATCATGAAATGGTTTTGACCGGGATTTGGGCCAATCTGTTTAAACTTGAAAGGGTTGGTATACATGATCATTTCTTTAGATTGCTGGGCGGCAATTCTTTACTGGCAACACAAATGACCTCCAGGGTTCGGGAACATTTCAGGATAAGTATTCCTTTACAGGGGATTTTTAAGGCGCCAACCATTCACCTGTTTGGAAAACTGATTGAAGAACATATAAATAAGAAAACTGTTTTGGCCTGAAGATGTGGACGATCAGTCAAAAACCATAAAACATATATTCCAATGGCTCAGCAACTTGAATTTTTTCTGTTAGAAAGCACAGACTATGATGAATTTTGCCAGGCCGTGCAGCAGCGGTTGAATGACGGATGGCTGCTGCATGGAAACCTGTTTGCTTTTCCGGATTATGTAACCGGAAACAAAGTAGATTCAGTCAGGTATCTTCAGGCTTTTCTGAAAGATATTACACAACGGCAGAAACCGGGATTTGTTACCAGCCGCTAATATTGCAAAACCAAAATTCATGCAGGATTATAACAACCGGCTGAGATTGTTTATGTTGCCATTTGCAGGCGGCAATGTTTATTCGTACCGTGTGTTGGAGAATGAATTGGCCCCAAAACTGGAAACGCATCCGCTTGAGCTTCCCGGAAGGGGGCGAAGGTTCACTGAAGCATTGATTACTGATATTGCAACTGCAGTTGACGACCTTTTCAATCATATCAGGGGATACCTCGGAAACCCCTATGCTTTTTTCGGACACAGCATGGGGTCAGTACTTGCCTGTCTTTTAACTACTAAAATCAAACAGGAAGGATATCCATTGCCTGTTCACCTCTTTTGTTCGGGACGAAGCGGGCTTTGGAATGCGCATCCGGAACCATGGTATCTGCTTCCGCCGGATGCATTCTGGAAAAAAATAAATGACCTGGGTGGGTTGCCCTTATCAAACGATTTGAACGATGAGATCCGCACTATATTTGAACCAATACTGCGTGCAGATTTTAGACTGGTTCAAATACCGGAGAAGGATGAGTTTGAAAAGCGTTACCCGGTGGATGTGCCGATGACTGTTTTTTTGGGTAAGGATGACCGTATCACTACAGAACCCAGTTCCTGGCATCGGCATACCCGATATGCTCCCCGGGTAGTTTATTTTGAGGGGAACCACTTTTATTTTCTTGATCAGTACATGATGTTGGCCGAGTATATTAAAAATATTTTGTTTGACCATGTATACCCGTGAAACAGAACGGAAAGATACCGCAGTGCAGGTGGTTTACTGCAGGTTACCCACAGAAACCGAGTGGCGTGAACGGGAACGGTTTGCATTTACTATGAATGAATGGCTGCAGCCCATGCGTGAATACCGCCGGTGGCAGGATAGGTGCAGGTTTTGGATCGGGCGAAAGTTGCTGGCTTACCTGCTAACGCCAACGTACGCTCACTTTAATTTGAACAATATCCGGTACACAAATTATGGTCGTCCCTATATTGAGCATTGTTGCGATTTCAATATTTCTCATTCAGGAGATTTTGTTATAGCGTCAGTTACAAAAAATGGAAGGATTGGCATAGATATTGAGCAAATTAAAGATGTATGTATTGACGATTTTATTGAAATCCTATCCCCGGATCAGCTGAATGTTATTAAAAAAGATGAAGAACCAACCAGTATGTTTTACCGCATATGGACTATGCAGGAAAGTGTTGTAAAGTTGCTGGGATCGGGGATCAGCGTACCCTTGCAAAACATTTTATCCGACTTTACTACCGCCCGGATATATAATAGAACATATTATTTGAAAGAATTGGATATAGATAAGAAATATAGTTTGTATCTTGCTACAGATCGCATTGTTTCATCGCTTTCACTAAAAGAATTAAAGTTTAAACAGGTTACCACATTGCCGGTAATATTATAGTAGGTTTATATACCTGTTCCCACCCGAAACCGCCTTCAAATACCTGTACCTTACGGAATTGCCCTCATGGTCTAATATCCAGCCACACAAATGATTTTCGTTACTTCCCGTTCCTTATGCAATCATAATACGCCGGGTTAAACTCTGTTGAGTCCGGCCAACTTACTTAATTAGGAAGAATAAACGCTTGTTGTATGGTTGAAGTAAGTACTCATATACCTGACCACACATTGGCGGATACTGCTCCATTGTCTTTTGCACAGCAACGGATGTGGTTCCTGCACCAGCTTAAGCCAGACAGCTCTTTGTATAATGTGTTTCATACTATTCATTTTTTAAGCCCGGTTAATATTCAGGTATTAAAACAGTCCCTGGAAAAGATCATTTCCCGGCATGAAATATTGCGTACAGGGTTTATTGTTATGAACAGTCAGCCACTGCAGAAGGTCCGTCAGTCAACAGACATTTTCTTAAAAGAGATCAACCTTTCATCATACGCCGATCCGAAAAATGAATTAAAGATTATCGCTGCTGCAGAAGCATTAAAGCCCTTTGACCTGGCCAATGATCAATTGATCCGTACCACACTCGTGCATGTTCAGCCTCATGAATCTTACCTGCTCGTGTGCATGCATCATATTATTACCGATGCCTGGTCAATGGGAATATTTAACAGGGAACTGAAGCTGTTTTACGAAGCGGCACTGAATGGAATATCTCCTTCCCCGGCTCCGGTAAAAATGCAATACCGCGATTATGCCGCGTGGGAAAACTGCTGGCTAAATACAGACGAACAGAAGTTGCAGCTTGCCTTCTGGGAAAATGAATTGGCAAACCTTCCGGTTCTTCAACTCCCCGTTTCAGGGCAGTCTTCCGGCAATCATCTGTTCCACGGGCAAAGCAGGCATTTTAACATCCCGTTCCCGGTTTTTTCCAGGTTGAAGAAATGGAGCGCATCGGAAGAACAAACGATGTTCATTACCATGCTGGCTGCTTTTAATGTACTGTTGTTCAGGTACTCCGGGCAAAGTGATATAGTGGTGGGTTGCCCTGTATCGGGCCGCAACAAAATTGAATGGGAAGATATGCTTGGCTTCTTTGTGAATACGGTAGCATTGCGGTCTCGATTTTCGGGTGATGAATCCTTCCTGACGGTTTCGCGCAGAATAAAACAGGTAGCTTTTAATGCGTTCGAACACCAGGATATTCCATTTGAAATGATAGTGGAATCCCTGAATCCCTCCAGGGATGCTTCAAAAAATCCTTTATTCCAGGTGGTATTCCAGCTGCAATCAACTGATGAGGAAACCACTGCGGGCCAGCCGGAGGAAACGGATTTACCCAATGTGCATGTTACCACTTCAAAATTCGACCTGATGCTTTCCATAACGCAATCGGCACATGGGCTTGCGGGATATTTCGAATACAATTCGGACCGGTTCCCGGGCCGGGCTATTAATGATCTGATCAGGCATTTCCTTCAACTGCTTACACAAATTGCCGGTGAGCCGCAAACATTGGTTGCAGAATTATCACTACTCGATACCAAAGAGAAAGCGTTGGTGAAACAAACAGGCAGCGGATCGGCAACGGCTTGGCCGGAAGATATTTTCATTCATGACCTTATTGCAGAAAGAGCCCTTATGAACCCGGGAAAAACTGCGGTTTTTTCGGAAGTACATTCCCTCACCTACGGTCAGCTGGAAGTTCAGTCAAATCAACTGGCCAATTTGCTGATCACTAAGTGCTCCGGTCCTGAACCTGTAGTAGCGGTATGCATGAACCGATCGGTGCAGATGATCGTTTGCCACCTGGCCATATTAAAAGCGGGGGGAGCATTTGTGCCATTAGATGCAGGATACCCGGAAGAACGGCTTTTGTTTATGCTCAATGACTTACAACCTGATCTGGTAATCACTGAATCGGGATGTATGAGCAAGCTTCCACCGGAGGGGTACCCTGTTTTTGTCACCGATCAAAACTGGCATCTTTTGGAAAACCATCCGGATATTGCTCCTACAGTTTCAATTGGCCCCGGTCAACGCGCCTATATCATGTTTACCTCCGGCTCAACGGGCAAACCAAAAGGTGTTGAACTTATCCATCGCGGATTTACAAACCTTACCAGATGGAACATCGAAGCCTATGCCATTCATGAAAATGACCGCTGTCTTCAAATGGCCACCCCCGCCTACGACGCATATATTTTTGAACTGTTTCCCTGCCTTGCAACCGGCGCAACTGCATACCTGGTAGATGATATTACAAGAACTTCTGCGGCATTGCTCAGAAAAGAGATCATAGAAAAAAAGATCAGTATAACCTTCCTGTCAACGGCTATCGGGCAGCAGGTAATGGCAGAACCCTGGCCTCCGGGAACATCTTTGCGCATACTGGCAGTGGGGGGTGAAAAGCTGGTAAAGCTGCCAATCGTGGCGCCACCGTTTCAGCTCCTGAATTTTTATGGACCAACTGAAAACTCCGTTATGACAACCAGCCATCCTGTTGTAATTGACAATAAAGGAAGTTGCCCGCCCATTGGCAAACCGATCAGCAACGTGCAACTATATGTGCTGGATGCTTTTCTGGATTTGGTTCCTGTGGGTTTAACCGGCGAATTGTACCTGGGCGGGAAAGGGGTAGCTCGCGGATATTTTCATCGGCCGGCGCTAACAGCCGAAAAATTTGTACCCGATCCATTTGGTGAAGAGCCGGGTAGCAGACTTTACCGGACAGGAGATCTGGTTAGATTTCTCGCCGATGGCAATCTTGAATTTATTGGAAGAGTAGACCACCAGGTGAAGCTCAGGGGATTCAGGATTGAACTGGAAGAAATTGAAAAACTCCTGCATCAGCATCCTGCTGTTAAAGAGGCTGTGGTGGTTATGCGGGAAAATGAAAAAGGCGACCAGACAGTGACTGCCTATGCTGCAGGGGTTTCGGGAATGTATATTACCGTGAAAGCCCTGAAGGATTGGCTTAAGCAAAAACTTCCGGACTTCATGATACCTTCTGCTATTGTTATTTTGGACGATTTGGCTAAATCTTTCAATGGGAAGATTGACCGGAAAGCTTTGCCGGAACCAGATTTCTGCACGGGTTCTTTTGAAGCCGTTTCTGAGGAAGCTCAAACGGAAACAGAAATGATTATTACCGATATCTGGAAGCAATATCTCCCTTTTGAAAAGGTAAGTGTTGATGCTAATTTTTTCGATATGGGAGGGCATTCGCTTATGATGGCGCAGGTACATTATCGTTTAAAAGAAACTTTGCAAACGGATGTTCCCCTCATTACCCTATTTCAGTATCCAACCATCCGGTCGCTTGCAAAACATCTTGAAAGGATGCCGGCCACAACTTCATCATCGAAAATTGACGACCGCGCCGCTAAACAAAGGCAGGCTTTTTTTCAGCAAAAACGAAACCGTAAACCAGTGTAATCCATAATTTATATATCAATGACCACTCATTCCAAAAGAAGCACAGACATAGCCGTTATCGGTATGAGTTGCAGGTTTCCAATGGCAGGCAATCCGGATGAATTCTGGCAGCTTCTCCGGGATGGAATTGATTGTATAACCGAATTTTCTGAAGCGCAATTCAAGGCGTCAGGCATTGATCCTTCTGTACTTAAGCATCCTTCGTTAGTTAAAAAGGGAATGGTGCTGGAAGACTATGATAAAATGGATGCTTCGTTTTTTGGTCTTAGTCCGCGTGATGCAGAAGTAATGGACCCTCAGCATAGAATATTCCTTGAAGCTGCCTGGGAAGCTTTAGAAAATGCGGGTTATGATGCTGAAATGTATAACGACGGGCTGATTGGAGTGTATGGAGGCGTTGACGGCAGCAGTTACCTGGTAAACATTTACCTCAATCCCGAAGTACTGCAATCTGTTGGCATGTTCACTGTTGCCTTACACAACGACAAGGACAGTTTAACTACACGCGTTGCCTATAAACTTAACCTTAAAGGCCCTGCAGTTACCGTACAAAGCGCTGATTCTACTTCATTGGTAGCCATTATACAGGCCTGTGGGAGCCTTTTGAACTACCAG
>NZ_DAOMOZ010000023.1:0-35055 GCF_035444585.1 Agriterribacter sp. | reverse complement strand
GGAATGATATTAATAAGTTTCAGTGAGTAACCAAGTTCCAGGATGCACCTCCGGGAACACCGCTTTGGAATTCAAGGCAGGAAATCATTAAAAAGGCAGGCGGCACTTAATCCGGATAAAAAATATCAGGATGAACAGCATAAGCAATTTTATTATCTATTAAAAAACAGTTTTATGGCAGATATAGATGTATCAGGTGGCGGCGGTAAAAAAGGACCAGGGGTCAAAAAAGCCAAGAAACTTTCTACCAGGGTGGATATGACACCCATGGTGGACCTTGGGTTTCTGCTGATCACCTTCTTTATATTTTCTACCACCATGGCACAGCCTACGGCTATGCAACTGATCATGCCTAAGGATACCGAAAACCAGGATGAACAAACAAAAGTGAAAGCTTCCGGGGCTTTAACGATTATGCTGGGCAAATCGGATGGGGTATATTATTATGAAGGGGATGACCCTACCAAAATTGAGGCTACCGACTATAAAAAAGTGAGGGAAGTGATTATCAATAAAAAGAAATCAACCAAACCTGATGATTTTGTAGTAGTAATTAAACCCAATGATGAAGCCAATTACAAAAATGTAGTAGCTATATTGGATGAAATGACTATCAATGAAGTAAAAAAGTACGCTTTAGTACCTATATCACCTGTTGAAAATGACTTGTTGGTGGCTACAGAAAAAGCCAATAATATTCAGTAAGGGTTTGTGGATTTACACCAATCCCCGCATCTTATATTAAATAAAAAAGATCATCATGGATGTAAGCAAAATACCAAGCGCCAGTCTTGTTGATATTATCTTTGAAGGAAGAAACAAAAGCTATGGCGCTTATGAACTGCGTACAAAATACACCAGGAGGCTTACCATTGCATTGGTCATTACCGCATCTCTGGCCCTGCTTATTATACTGATTTCCCTTTTGGGCGCTAAACTCGAAGGCCCCAAAAAAGCAGTGGTAATAGAAGCCAAAGATGTTGAATTGATGAATGTGCAGGAAGAAAAGCCGATTGAACCACCTCCTCCGCCACCCCCAAAGCCACCAGATCCTCCGAAGATTGAAATGGCCAAGTTTACTCCGCCAAAAGTGGTAAAAGATGAAGAGGTGCAGCCGGAAGAAGAAATGAGGGAGATCGAAGATCTTAAAGAAGCCACCATCAGTACCATTAACCAGGAAGGGGTTAAGGATCTGGGAATAGTTGCACCTCCTGTTGAAGATAAGGGCGGTGTGGTAGCAGCTCCCGTTGTTGACGATGAAGATAAAGTGTTTCAGAAAGTGGAGATTGAAGCCAAATTTCCCGGCGGCGACAAAGCATGGGCAAGGTATATTCAACGGGAAATAACCCGCTATATTGATGAATTGCAGGATGACGGCAGAGCCGGTACCTGCGTGGTTCAGTTCATCGTAGACAGGGAAGGAAACATAAGCGAGGTAGAAGCGTTGACCATGAAGGGAAGCAAATTGGCTGAAATTTGTGTAAATGCCATTAAAAGAGGTCCCAAATGGACGCCTGCCGAGCAGAACGGACGAAAAGTAAAAGCGTACCGCAAACAGCCGGTTACCTTCCAGATAGCAGACGAATAAACGCAGTTGTTTTTTAATAATCATGTTTATATGATCCCCGTTGTTGTAAAACAGCGGGGATTTTTTGTGGATGAAGCGGATAGGAAATTACTCCCGTCTTCGCATTAGCAGAGTTGTATTTTTGTGCCATGTCGCATATATTTTCAGCATGGGATGATACGATAGTGGCCCCGGCAACACCCCCCGGTGTCGGAGCCATAAGTATCATACGATTGAGCGGGCAAAACAGCATAGCCATTGCAGATGCATTATTTACAGGTAAAGATCTGCTGCAGCAGGCTTCTCATACCCTCCACGTGGGAATGCTGAAAAATGGTAATAACGAGCTGGATGAAGTGGTGGTATCATTGTATAAAGCCCCCAGATCATATACAGGCGAAAATATAGCGGAGATCAGTTGTCATGGATCGCCCTTTATCCAGCAGCGGATCATTGAAGCCTGTATACAAAAAGGCGCCCGGCTGGCCAGACCGGGAGAATTTACGCAACGTGCTTTTTTAAACGGCAAGATGGACCTCACCCAGGCAGAAGCTGTTGCGGATGTTATTGCCGCGCATTCCCTGGCAGCTCAGCAAACAGCGCTCAGGCAATTACGGGGCGGGTTTTCATTCGATTTAAAAGAGCTGCGTGAGCAGTTGATCGGCTTTGCAGCGCTTATTGAGCTGGAGCTTGATTTTTCGCAGGAAGATGTTGAATTTGCCGACCGGCTGCAACTGGAACAACTTATAACCACGTTAACTGCGGCAACTACCCGGCTGATCAGCTCTTTTGCATTGGGCAACTCTATAAAAAATGGCGTAAACGTGGCCATTATTGGCAAACCCAATGCAGGCAAATCAACCCTGCTGAATGCATTGCTCAATGAAGAAAGGGCTATTGTAAGTGAAATTGCGGGAACCACACGCGATACCATCGAAGAAGTATTGAACATCAATGGTGTATTGTTCCGCCTGGTAGATACAGCGGGCATAAGGGAACATTCAACCGACAGCATTGAAAACCTGGGCATTGAGCGCAGTAGGCAAAATGCTGAAAAGGCGGATATTATTATCCACCTGTCTGATATTACCAGCGGGGATAAAGAAGAAATTTCATGGTTAAAAAACTACAGGAACAAGGTCATTGATGTGTTCAACAAATATGATGAAGCCTGGCAGGGCTATAACGACAGCGATAGCGTTGCAGCCGTACCCGGGGCGATATACATATCCGCTAAAAACAGGCAGGGTATTGAAGAGCTGAAATCATTGATGTTTGAAAAAGCCATTGGAGAAACCATTCAAACAGAAAACACCATTATCACCAATGCCCGCCATCATGCCGCTTTGAAAAAAGTACTGGAATGCCTGAATGATATTAAGACCGGGATGGACAACGACCTCACCGGCGACCTGCTGGCGCCCGACATCCGCCGCTGCCTGCATTACCTCGGCGAAATAACGGGACAGGTGGAAACAGACCGGGATATACTGGGAACGATATTCGGGAAGTTTTGTATAGGAAAGTAACCTATCAAAACAAGCAGATAATAAAGAAGTAGATAACTTATACAATATACTGATATTCAGTATTTTTTTATTTTAATCTTATATTCTTATTTCGTTTTTTATACCTGTTTGTTTATTGATTATTTGTACCTTATTTGTACCTTTATGCCTGAAAGCCGGAAAACGGCATTTTTTTGTACCTCAAAAGGCGAAATAAATTTACACTTTTATACACTTTTGCTAACTATTTTAAATAAGAATACAATTAAACGGGATAGATGACAGCAAGCACCTTTAAAATATTGAAACAATGCCTTATGTGCGGCAATATGTTTGAAGCGCAAAAAGTTTCAACCTTGTATTGTTCCCACAAATGCAATTCAAAGCATTATAAGCTAAAGAAGAAACTGGAACGAAAAGAGGCAGCCGAAGCAGTTTTAATACAGCCTCAAACTTTCAAGCCCAAAGTAAAAGCTGTTGACCGGGCAACAATTAAGGATAAAGAGTTTTTGACGGTTAGGGATGTATCTATTTTATTTGGATGCAGCCGACCGACTGTTTACAAGCTAATCAAATTAGGAAAGTTAAGGGCTAAGAATATCGGACTAAAGCAAACCTATATCCGGCGTTCCGATATTGACAAACTATTTCAATAAGTACTAAAGCATAAAAGACAATGGCAATAAAGGTAACATTAAGGCAAAAGGCAATTTCCAAAGGGCGGCAAAGCCTGTATTTGGATTTTTACCCGGCTATTCCACACCCTGTAACAGGCGAACCCACACGAAGGGAATTTTTAGGACTATACATATTTGGTAAACTGGATAAGGAGGGTAAGCTGGATAAGAAAATAAATAAGAAGTTAAGCCCACTTAATCAAGTGCATGATTTTAATACACGCAACCTTGCCGACCAAAAAAGGCAGAAAATTGAAAACCAAATAAACAAACCCGAAATTTACACCGGGTACGAAAAGGAGCAACTAAAAATAAAAGAGCAAGGCGAAAGGGATTTTGTACATTATTTCAAAAGCATTGCTGACAAACGCAAAGCCTCAAACCATGATAACTGGGTTTCAGCTTACAATTACCTTGAAACATTCACAAAGGGCAATTTAAAATTTGCCGACCTCAACGAAAAGTTTTGTAATGAGTTCAAAGAGTATTTACTCACTACCAAAAGCAATAAGAGCAGCAAAATAACCCTTGCCCAAAATTCAGCCGTTTCCTATTTCAATAAACTGAAAGCTGCCCTGAAACAAGCGTATAAAGACGGCTATCTAAGAACTGACCTAAACGCAAAAATTGAACCTATCAAACAGGCAGAAACCCGAAGGAACTTTTTAACCATTGAGGAACTGAACAGCCTTGTAAAAACGGAATGTAATAACCCTTTATTGAAACGTGCAGCCCTGTTTTCAGCACTTACCGGGTTGAGATTTTCAGATATTAAAAACCTTGTTTGGAGTGAAATACACCACAGCGTTGAAAACGGTTTTTCAATACACTTCACACAGCAAAAAACAAAAGGGGTTGAGGTATTACCGATTTCCGAACAGGCTTACAGCCTGCTGGGTGAACCTGGAACAGGTGAACAAAAAGTATTTCCCCTATTGAAATATTCAGCATACGAAAACAAACACCTTTACCAATGGATTGGAGCAGCCGGGATAACAAAAGATATAACTTTTCATTGTTTTAGGCATACGTTTGCCACCTTGCAATTATCAAAGGGAACGGATATTTACACCGTTTCAAAAATGTTAGGGCATAGGGAGCTAAAAACCACACAGATTTACGCAAAGATTATTGACCAAACCAAACGGCAAGCAGCCGACAAAATAAAACTGGATCTGTAAAACTTAAAGCATAAAAGACAAATGGAATTTAAGGAATTTGAAAAATGTTTGTATGTAATTGGTTACTGGATAAATATGGATAAGTCCAGTATTAAATTATTGAACGAAAATATAAGAATAGTAGAGGAATACGTTACCCCATTTTCAAAAGAATTAAACACTAATTTGTTGCTAAAAGACACCTTTGAGGCAAAAAGAGATTTAATAAGATATTACATTTTTGAGTTTAGGGATTTGCAAGGGTTTTTCAAAGAAAACAAAGAAATTTTATTTACTGGTAGTCGGTCTAATTATGGCCCTTTAAGGTATGAGTACACAAATGAAAAAGGCAGAAAAAGAAAGCTAAATGAATACGAAAACTACGTTATCAATAGCCACGAATTATTTGATATGATGATCCATGACATTCAACTTTGCTGTATAAAGTATAAAATTGATTTCTTTGAGGTATGCGACGAACTGTATTTTTCAACTGAAATTTTTGATAGTGGGATTTCAATAGGATTTGAGCAAATACAGAAAGAAAGTCTGCCACCTCAACAAACTGAAACGAAAACGGAACAGGAAACGCCAACTTTTGCAAATAACTTTGATAATATTACCCCAATAGAAATATACAAACATTTTGAAGTTGGTTTGGTTGAAAAAGGATATTTAACTAAACAGGAATTGAATGAGTATTTGAAAGCAGCGTTTGAATTGAAAACAAAACCTGAAACACTTTTTAAATTGAAGCACACACCAACAAAGCAGAAAATTTACACCGTGTTTTATGTTTACTATAAAGATATTGCCCAAAAGAAACACCAAAAACAAAAAGAATATGCAGCCCTTTTAGGTGATTATTTTGAAGGATATAAAACCGAAATAATACAAACAAACTGGGCAAGGGATTATAAAACAAAAAGGTAAACAGTTTACGATTTCATTACGAAAATTACGAAACCTATACTGACATTACTAACCTCTTTATGAGGGCTTAAAGTCAATATACCATTGCACTATCAAACAAAATGATAGTCCAATGGAAAATTTAACAGAGGGTTTAACCCTTGAAACATTACCGAAAGCCTTTACATACCTTACCAATGAAGTAAGCGAAATAAAAAGGCTGTTACTTGAAAAGAGTAACGAACAACCAACCGAAACCGACCGTTGGTTTGACCTCAACGAACTTTGTGTTTACCACCCCGACAAACCCAGCAAGCCGACCGTTTATGGTTGGGTGAACGCAGGTGCTATTCCCGTACACAAAGGCGGGAAAAAGTTGAGGTTTCTAAAATCGGAAATTGACAACTGGTTAAAGCAAGGCAGAAAAAAGACTTTGGTAGAAACAGCCAGCGAAGCCGACCAGTATTTAAACCGTAAACAGAAAGGGGGTTGCCATGAATAACAGGAACAACCCCCAGCATAAAAGACAAAGCGAAGGTAATACACCTTTCAGCCAACTGCAAACCATATTTCAATACTTGCAGGAACATATTGCCACAGCTTCAATGGTAACAGATGCAACGGGAGTACCTCAAAAATGTATTACCCGGTACAAAAGAGATTTAGAAAAGGCAGGGCGTATTTGGGAACTTGAAAAGAAACCATGTAAAAAAACAGGTTTCAAAGCGTGGTATTTAACTACCGACCCCGACAAAGCCCCAAAACAGTTATTAACACAGTTAAACCTTTTCTAAACATGGAACTGAAAACAAACTTTGAACTTGATAAATACGGCATAGGGGTTGAGGATATTAAGACCGAAGCTAAACAGCTTTTAAAGCACGGCAATGAAGCCAAAGAAAGTAAAGGACTGTTCACCGTTAAAACAGCCAGCCGTTGGATTGAACAAGCTAAAACCCGACCCATTCCCAAGATGCTTTTTGGTGAACTTTGGTTTGAGGGTGAGCTATGTATTTTGTTTGCCGATACCAATTTAGGTAAGTCAATTTTAGCCGTGCAAATTGGTAACAGTATAAGCAGGGGCGAACAGATACGGGGCTTCAAACTGGAAACACCAAAGCAACCAATTTTGTATTTTGATTTTGAGTTAAGCGACAAACAATTTGAAAACCGATATTCAATAAAGTTTGAACAGCATTACAGCTTTGATAACAACTTTATACGGGTTGAAATAAACCCCGATGCTGTAATACCCGAAGCCCAAACCTTTGAGGATTACCTCAACCATTCATTGGAAAGAAGTATTACAGAAACAGGGGCAAAGGTTTTAATTATTGACAACCTTACCTACCTGAAAAATGAAACTGAAAAAGCTAAAGATGCTTTGCCCTTAATGAAACATTTGAAAGGCCTAAAGAACAAATACGGACTTTCAATTTTAGCACTTGCACACACACCGAAAAGGGATTTATCAAAACCAATTACCCGGAATGATTTACAAGGCAGTAAGATGCTAATAAACTTTTGTGATAGTTCCTTTTCAATCGGTGAAAGCCACAGCGACAAAAATTTACGCTACCTAAAACAGATTAAGCAACGGAACACCGAACAGATTTACGATGCTGAAAATGTTTGTGTTTGTCAAATTGATAAGCCCCTTAATTTCTTACTGTTTGAGTTTGTGAATTTCGGTAAGGAATGGGAACACCTGAAACAGCACACCGAAAAGGACAAAGAAAACCTGAACGAAAAGGTAAACGAATTAAAGCAGCAAGGGCGAAGCCTTCGGGAAATAGGGGCTGAACTGGGTATTTCACACATGAAAGTAAGCAGGATTTTAAAGGACTGTAACACGCTGTAACACCTGTAACACCCTGTTACAACTGTTACACTTGTTACGCCCGTTACACTTAAAAGGTTGAAAATGAACGAACATAAATACATACTCGAACCATACAAGGGAATGAACACCCGTTACCGTTGCCCCAGTTGCCAGCAAAGGGATAAAACCTTTTCGCTTTACATTGATGCGGAAACAGGCGAACACTTACACCCCAGCGTTGGCAGGTGCAACCGTGAAAGTAATTGCGGTTACCATTACACACCGAAACAATATTTTCAGGATAACAATATTTCGTTTGATACACCCCAGCCTAAAGCATACAAGCCCCGACCTGTTACACCTCAACCAAAGCCCGTTTCATTTATTCCCGTTGAGGTATTTAAAGCCAGCTTGAAAGGACACGAAGCAAACCACTTTGTAAAGTTTCTTATTGACCTGTTCGGGGTTGAGGTTGCCGGCGAACTGGTAAGCCGGTATTTCATTGGTACGTCAAAGCATTGGAACGGTGCAACGGTATTTTGGCAAATAGATACACATGGCAAAATAAGAACGGGCAAAATAATGCTTTACAGCCCCACCACAGGCAAAAGACAAAAGGAATTTACATTTGCTCACAAACTAATTAAACAGCCTGAATTTGGCTTAAAACAATGCTTTTTTGGTGAACACTTATTAATTGATAAAACAAAACCCGTTGCCATAGTCGAAAGCGAAAAAACGGCTGTAATTGCCAGCGTTTATTTACCCCAGTTTATTTGGGTTGCCAGTAGTGGTTTGCACGGGTTGAATATTGATAAATGCAGCATATTAAAGGGGCGAACTGTTACACTATTTCCCGACCTATCAAAACCAAAGATTGAGGGCAAACCCACAGCGTTTGAAATTTGGAGCAGTAAAGTAAAGGAACTTTCACAACTTGCAAATTTTACGGTTTCCGATTTACTGGAACGTAAAGCCACCGAAGCCGAAATGAAACAAGGGTTTGACCTTGCCGACTATTTAATAAGGTACGATTACACAGGGTTTCTTGAACCTGGAAACCTGATAAAACCTGACATTGAAAAGTTAACAGAAGTTAAGGTTGAACAGCCCCCAGCCGAACCATTGGTTGAGGTGAAACCATTTGAACAACCCGAACCTGTTTACTATTTCAGTAAGCCCGGACAACCAAAGCCCGAAAGAGGGGAGCAGGATATTACCGAACTTGAAAACTACTTTGCCGGTATAGCAATACCAACCCAACAAGTAAAGCTGAACGCATACAGTACAATAACAGATTGTTCCCTATTCATTGAAAGCCACTTTGCCACCGTGAAAGCGAACAACGGTAAACGAACATTTTTACCATACCTGAACCGATTACAGGAATTGAAACAAGTATTAACTGCTAATTTGAACTGATATGAAAACAAAGGAAATTGAAAGCCTTGAAAGCTACTTTAAAACTGAAAACGAACATTGGAACGGGTATGCTTTTGAAATGCTTTGCGAAGTGTTACAGCATGGCAATTTTGAAAACCCCGAAACACCCTTACAGCTATTTGATAAGGCAGTAAACATTTTCACCGAGCAACACAAAGCACCATTAAAAGCCGTTCAGGAATTTGCAGCCGAAACCGACAAACAAAAATTAACTCCAGCCCAAAAGTTGTTTGTTTACGAATGGGTTTACAAGTATGTAAGGGTTTCAGATTTCGGGGAAACTGATTTAAGCGAAGTAAAGGACTTACTAAAGAGCCAAACCGAAAGGCTTAAAAATGACAAACCACAGGTTGAGTATAAAAAGCCATTAACCGGAAACATACGGGAAACCCTTAAAGAGTTAATGCAAAAGGAACTTGAACAATTACCTGAAACACTTAAAGAACTTGAACCCGTGCAACGGTTGAACATACTTTGTAAACTTATTCCGTATGTATTACCAAAGGTTGAAAGCGTTACCCATAAGCTGGGCGAACCGGACGAATTTAAAATACAGCGTTGGCATGATTAAGCAAAGTTCCTTACTGATTTAGGTTTCGTTTTCTCAAAATAAATTTCAGATGCCAAAGCCTCACACTTTCCCGACCTTATACGATGACCTGAAAACGGTTAGTATTTCCTTTTTGACAAAGCACGGGTATTTAAAGCCGAACCAATGGCAAAGCGGTACAATTACATGGAGCAGGAACGGAAACAAAACAGGCAGTATTTCAATAAGGGTAAACACCCAGCCCGAAAGCCCTTACCTTGAACTGGATTACAAATGCAACGAAACCCCGATAAATTACCGTGTGCAACTTGTTTCAGCCCCTTCCAATTTAGGCAAAGGGGTTGTTTGGTATTTTGTTTGCCCCGATACTGGTAAGCGTTGCAGGAAGTTATATTTAGCCGACACCTATTTTTACCACCGTTCAGCGTTCAGGGGTTGTATGTATGAAAAGCAAACCCAAAGTAAAAAGAGCAGGAATTTAGATAAAACGTTGGGGGTATATTTCCGAAGCGACCAACTATTTGAACAGCTATACAAAAAGCACTTTAAAAAACAGTATGCTGGTAAGCCAACTAAAAAGTATTTGAAACTTACCCGGCAAATTGAACAAGCCGAAAGCATACCATACCATGAAATTGAAAGGGCTTTGATAAGCTGAAATACTGAACGGAAAGTTTCCTATTTTCGGAACTGGAAAGTAAAGCCGTTTAACCCCTCAAAAGTGAATTTCCTGAAGGTTTTTGTACCTTATTTGTACCTTAAAAATATAACTGATTGGAAATCAATCTTAGTTACTTTTTGTATAGGAAAATGAGCCGACGATTGCGCTAAGTGATTGTATAAATTGAAACAGCAAGATTAGACAGGTTGAAATGAGATCAATTCAACCGAAAGAGAATGTCACTCTAAAAGAGGCTGCTCTTTTATTCATATCCCCTCTAAAATTGAGTGTTTGCGAAACAGATTTCGAAAATGGACGCTTCAAAACCTTATAGATGCTGTTAATGATAAACTCATGGAGCGA
This sequence comes from Agriterribacter sp., assembly GCF_035444585.1. Classification (GTDB taxonomy): domain Bacteria; phylum Bacteroidota; class Bacteroidia; order Chitinophagales; family Chitinophagaceae; genus Agriterribacter. Next base: position 24,392 of record NZ_DAOMOZ010000023.1, on the reverse strand, counting down.
TATGGGAAAACGGTTTCAAAAAAAACCGTACAGGATGCGCTAAAATATATGAGAGAGGAGTTGCCAAAGCCGGCTCCAATCGAAAAAAGAAAAGAAGGAGCTATTACCTACTTTTATTATTCGGACCCCGATTATTCCATCAAAAATCTACCGGTAGATGCTGAAGAAATAGATTTCCTGAAAGATGCCATTCATATACTCCGCCAGGTAAATGATTTTAAAATTCTAAATGAGGTTGATGCAATAATCAACAAACTTCACAATACAGTAAATACAAATGTAGAGGGAGGCTCCACCATTGTGCAGCTTGAGAAACATACAACGGCATTAGGAACCGGGTACATAGATAAAATATTTGATGCCATAAAAGGGAAAACAGCGCTGCGGATCACTTATCAATCGTTTAAAGCATTGGTTCCGGAACAATGCGTATTTCATCCTTATCTTTTAAAAGAATACCGAAACCGTTGGTTTGTGATTGGACGAAAGGAAAATACAGCATCAGTGACAATATTGGCTCTTGACAGAATCAGGGAAGTAAAAAATTCCGGGGAAGAATACATTCAAAATGATTTATATGGCGGACATAACCATGCAGGTGATTTTGTGATCATCAACACCGGAAAGCTGAGCGATAAGCTACAGCTACCCGATGTATTGCAGGACAGTACACAATGGCCCTTTCCCGACTATGCTTTTGATGAACCAGGTTATGTATTGATGCAAACAGAAAAACTAACGCCCTACCTTGAAGCAGCAGAAGCCATGTACGAGGAGGAAGACAACAACGGGAATATTTACATTGAGCTGCGCTTTACCAGGCCCCGGCGTGAATATAATAAGGAAGTTACTGCCGAAGAATACCTGGAAACGGTAACTGACAGCCGTGAAGCAGCATTGGTGATGGGTTGGCAAACCTTTTCCCGGGTTGGCGATAAACAAACGGCACTGGAACAGGCCCGTATGGGGCATGAATATTTACTGGAACAACAAAAAAGTTTCGGACAAAAAAAATTTGACGAAATACCAGTTGAAACCTTTTACCGCTGGCAGAGCGGTCTCCATATTGTTGCCTCCATCTACGCGTGGAACAACCTGTTTGATGAAGCCTATGCTCTTGAAAGCTACTTCCTCTACGTAGAAGCCACAAGGGAAATCCTGCATGATCAAATAGGCTATTATCTTGAGCTGCTGATGGCCAAAGGCCGGGAAAAACACCTGGAGGAAATTTTTTCAGACATGGTTTTGCGCAGACCGTTCCTGCACCACTACGAAGTATATGTGTCTCTTTTTATGGATGATACTTTCCCCCTTACCAATACCATGAAATCGGTACCCATATTTAACCCGACAAACAAAGCCAAACAATTGTACAATTAGAATATCTTGCAACCCTTAAATCAGACATAGCCCCATGCTCACATCCGAACTACGCAACGATATTGATAAGATCTGGGAAGCTTTCTGGACCGGTGGCTTGTCCAACCCGCTTACCGTTATTGAGCAGATAACCTACCTGCTTTTCATTAAACGATTGGATGAAGAACAACAGCGAAAGGAAAGCGAATTGCAATTGCTGGGTACCCCCATTGACAAACCCATTTACAATAAAAAGCAAAAGGAGCTGCGCTGGAGTTCTTTTAAAGACCTGGAGCCGGAAAATATGTTCCAGCTATTCCGGAAGGAAAATGGTGTGTTCGATTTTATGCGCAACTATGGCGGCAAGGACAGCGCCTTTGGTAAGTTCATGAAAGGCGCCGTGTTTATGATACCCACTCCCCGCCTGCTTTCCAATGTGGTGGATATGCTGAGTGGTATTGATATGAAAGACAGGGATACCAAAGGTGACGTATATGAATACCTGCTGAGCAAGATTGCCACGGCGGGACAAAATGGTCAGTTTCGTACCCCTCGCCATATTATAAAGATGATGGTGGAAATGCTGCAACCCGGAACAGACGATGTAATTGCTGATCCTGCTGCCGGTACCTGTGGTTTCCTGGTTGGTTCGGTAGAATATATAAAAGAGCATCACAAAAAATATTTTTACGATAAAAAGTTTCAGAAAAAATTCAGCAGGGAAATGTTTATGGGTATGGAGTTCGATCCCACCATGATACGCATTGGGGCCATGAACATGATACTGCATGGTATTGAAGAACCCACATTAATTGATGTGGACGCTTTGAGTGAAGCCAATACTTCCTTTGATGAAAAAGCGACCATCATTTTAGCCAATCCTCCTTTTACCGGCAGCCTTGATAAGGATGCGGTGGATGGAAAGCTTACCAAAATAGTGGATAGCAAAAAAACAGAACTGCTTTTTTTGGGTTTGATTTTAAAAGGACTGAAAAAAGGCGGCAGGGCTGCGGTTATCATTCCTGATGGCGTATTGTTTGGCAGCAGTAAAGCCCATAAGCAAATTAGAAAGGAAATAGTGGATAATCACAAGCTGGAAGCGGTTATTTCTATGCCTTCCGGTGTGTTTAAACCCTATGCAGGAGTAAGTACCGGGATCCTGATTTTTACAAAAACAACTGCCGGTGGCACCGATAAGGTTTGGTTTTATGATATGCAGGCAGATGGTTTTAGCCTTGATGATAAGCGGCAACCCGTTAAAGAAAATGATATTGCGGATATACTGCAACGCTGGAAAAACCCGGATGAGGAAACAAAAAGAAAGAGAACAGACAAAAGCTTTTTTGTTCCGCTGAAAGATATACATGATAATGGCTACGACCTTAGCATTAACCGTTACAAAGAAGTAGTGCATGAAGAAAAAAACTATGACACGCCTTCCGCAATCATCAATGTTATAAGGAAGCTTGATAAAGAAAGAACAAAGGCATTAGTAGAACTGGAAGAATTATTAAAACCATAAATTTATTGGCCACATGAAAAAAGAACTGGCTGCCCCGGAAGTTATATTGTCTGCAACCGTACTGGTGGAAGAACTTACCAGCCACAACGTAGTGGAAAAAGAGTTGAAAGGCCATGCACAGATATCAAAAGAGCATATTGACAATAATATTGCTGTAAGGGATATGTTGAAACAGCGTGGCGTAAAACCCGAAGGCCCTGCCCCTGCCGAAGATGCAGCCAAACTGAAAAGAAAACAGGAAGCCGATGAAAAGAAAATTTTGAAAGAAACTAAAAAGAAAAAATAAATTAGCTGTGCAGTTAATCAATGAATCAATACGAACAACTCATACAAACCCTTTCGCAATACCCTTCCCGGCAGTGGGTTAATGATTATTTTGATCTGCAAAAGCAATTGTTAACCGATTTCCAAATAGAAAACGACAATCCCCGGCTGGCCTTATCGCTTACTACAGATGGAAAAATGCCTGTAAACATCGGGCAGCGGTATGTATTAAAGCCCGTTACAGGCGGAAGGATACGCGCTATTGCCCCGTTGAATTTTGATGAAGCCGCTATAGCGGGTAAGTGCTGTTTTCTTTTCAGGAAAAACCGTATGCCCGATGCCAAATGGATTGAAATAAAGGTTGATGAAAACAGCGTTTTCCCGGATATCCTGTACAGGGCATGCGTACAGGAAACAGAAAAAATATTGCAGCATTGCCGGAAATCAGGATACAGAAAATATCATGTGGAATTATTATATTATTTTACGATGGAACAGGAAGTGAGAGATGAAATTTTGGATGAAGTAAACTGGACAAGGCTTCCGGAACGCTAAGTGTTACGCAAAGCATCGCAGAGTTTTTTTTGAACATTGTGGTGGGTGCATTTCGGATTAACGAATGGGCCATTATATGCAGATGCCTCGTGCCTCGGCATGACAGCAGCGGTGCGTTGTTCAGCATTGATACAATTGCCCGGCAAAAGTAACATAGTTCAGCATTGCACCGTAGCCTGTCACCCCGAGGCACGAGGGGTCTGCTGTAGCAGTTTACCTATATGCGAAAATTTGAAAGTCGACCCTTTATAGTTTATTGAAATAATTTGAACAATATGAATTGGAAAAAAGTAAAGTTGGGAGAAGTATGCTTGCAGATTCGTGGAGTGTCTTATACTCCGAAAGATGTATCCGATATTTTTAAAGAAAATTTTTTGCCAATATTAAGGGCTAATAATATTACGGATTATGGGCTTGTGTTTGATGACTTGGTTTACGTTGATAGAAAAAACATTTCTGAAACGCAATTATTAAAAGAAGGCGATATTGTTATTGCAGCATCAAGTGGTAGTAAGGCGATTGTAGGGAAAGCTGCTACATTCTTGAACAACTGGATTGGAAGTTTTGGAGCCTTTTGTAAGGTAGTTCGGCCTTCTGAAGGAATTTTTTCAAAATACGTTGGTTATTTTTTTCAGTCTGACAAATATCGCAAAACGATTTCTCATTTATCAGCAGGCGCAAATATCAATAATATCAGGAATGGCGATATTGATAATTTAGAAATCCCCCTTCCCCCTCTTCCCATCCAACAAAAAATAGCCGCCATCTTGGACAAAGCCGATGCCCTTCGCAAAAAAGACCGGCAACTGCTTGCCAGGTATGATGAACTGCTGCAAAGCATTTTTTATGATATGTTTGGCGACCCGGTGAAGAATGAGAAGGGATGGGAGATGATTAACTTGGCACAGGTAATAGTTGAAGGCCCTCAAAACGGTTTATACAAAAATGCTAAAGACTATGGTAAAGGTTATCCAATATTAAGAATTGATTCATTCTACGATGGTATTGTTTATAATATTGATAGATTAAAAAGAGTTAATGCTAATGATAAAGAAGCAAAAATGTTTCAGATTTATGAAGACAATATTGTAATTAACAGGGTAAATAGCAGAAGCCATTTAGGGAAATGTGCTTTAATCCCAAAGCTTCATGAACCGACTCTTTTTGAGTCAAACATGATGAGATTTGAAGTTGACAACCATAGAGCCAATCCTAAATTTTTGATTCAAATCCTAATTCAACCATTTATGAAAAATCAAATTTTGGGACGAGCAAAAGATGCGGTTAATCAATCGAGCATAAATCAGCAAGATGTAAAATCCTTTATACTTCCACTTCCTCCCATCACCCTTCAAAACCAATTCGCCGCCATCGCCCAAAATATCCAACAACAAAAACAACAGGTAAAGCAGCAGATGGAGCAAAGTGAAGCATTGTTTCAGAGCCTTTTGCAAAGAGCATTCAGGGGGGAACTGGTTGCTTAAATGAGCCAAGAAACCGGTTTCCCGGCTCATATTTACCCGATATAAGCCAAAATAGCCTGTTTTTGCAATTATAAAATACAATATAAGTCAAAAAGATAAAAAAATGACTCATGTTTTTAGGATATAAGTCAAAAAAGTATATTTTTGACTTGTGTTATAAAAACACATGTCAAAATATGCCGGGATTGCTGCCCATACAGGCCGAACTGGAAAGCCCTAAAGTGCTCCGCAAGCTTACCGCCGCCCACAAGGCCCTGGCAGAGCTGAAGGGAGTGGTTACCAGTATGCCCAATGAAAATATTTTACTGGAAACCCTCACCCTGCGTGAAGCAAGGGAAAGTTCGGCTATTGAAAACATCATCAGCACTTTTCCCGAAGTATACCAGAGCAGCCTGTTGGGCAACCACTACATGAGCGCCGAAGCAAAAGAAGTGCATTCTTATGCAGAGGCGTTAAGGCAGGGTTTTACCCTGGTAAAAAAGCATGGTCTGCTCACCAATAAATTTATTTTGCAGGTGCATAAACTGGTGGAGCATAACGATGCAGGCTTTCGCCGGATGCCGGGCACTAAGCTGATGAACGATAAAACCGGGGCTGTTGTTTACACGCCGCCGCAGGATGCCCACGAAATTGTATCGTTGATGAACAACCTGGAACAGTTCATTAATAACGATGAAATGATAGACATAGACCCATTGGTAAAAATGGCCGTTATTCATCACCAGTTTGAAAGCATCCATCCTTTCTACGATGGCAATGGCCGCACCGGCAGGATCATTAATATTCTTTACCTGGTGCAAAAAAAGCTGCTGAACCTGCCGGTACTGTACCTGAGCCGTTATATCATTCATGCCAAACCGGAATATTACCGCCTGCTGCAGGCAGTAAGAGAAACCGGCCGGTGGGAAGAATGGATTTTGTACATGCTGCAGGGTGTGCAGCAAACAGCCGGAGAAGGCATTGTATTAATTAACGGGATCAGGAAACTGATGCAGCAATATAAGCAGGATATACGCAGCCGGCTGCCCAAACTATACAGCCAGGATTTGCTGAACAATTTGTTTAAATATCCCTACACCAAAATTGAATTTATTGAAAGAGACCTGCAGGTAAGCAGGAGTACGGCTATCCGTTACCTGGAAACGTTGGTAAAAGAGGGCATATTAAAAAAACAAAAAATAGGCAGAGATAATTTCTATCTCAATGAACCATTATTTAACTTACTAAGCGAAGGATAACCACTATGCCCACCAACTTTTCTTTCTTGCAACAGGAATTTGCGCCCCTGCTGGAAACAGCACGGGCAGCAGAGCAGCATGTACATACGGCGCCGATGTACAGCGCTATCCTGAGCAGGAAAAGTTTAGAGGAGTTTGTACGATGGATTTATGATAACGACAAAGACGTTAAGCTGCCTTATGATACTACGCTTAATTCATTGCTGCATGAGCAAACTTTCAAAGATGTGCTGCCTTCCACACTTTGGAATAATATCAATGTTTTAAGAAAGATCGGAAACAACGCTGCACATACCAGTGAAAGAACAGAGGCTAAAAAATCACTGGCATCAGTAAAGTATTTATTTGATTTCGCCTTATGGGTAGTTCGCATATACAGCCGCAGCCAAACGCCTGTTGCAAGGTTTGATGAAAGTATTGTTCCCCCGATAGCTGCCGGGGGCCACAAGGAAGACAGGAGCAAGGAAGAAATATCGAAGCTTGCCACACAGTTTGAGGAATCACAAAAGCAAATGCAAAGAGCCAATGAGGAATTGCTGCGCAATCAGCAACGGTTAGCAGCTTTACAACAGAAGCTCGATGCTGTTCACCTGATAAAAGAAGAGAACAGGCATGTAGTTGTTCCGGTATCTGTTGGTGAAAAAGAAACCAGGCTTATTTATATTGATGCATTACTGCGTGAAGCAGGCTGGGATCCCGGTGCAACTGGTGTAGCCGAATATGAAGTAAGCGGAATGCCCAATAACCAGGGCATTGGATATGCGGATTATGTATTATGGGGTGATGATGGAAAGCCTTTGGCAGTAGTGGAAGCAAAGAAAACATTGATAGACCCGCATGTGGGCCAGCACCAGGCAGAGTTGTATGCGGATTGTCTGGAAAAGAAATTCGGACAAAGGCCTGTTATCTTTTATACGAATGGATTTGATACGCATATTTGGGATGATGTATTTTATCCACCCCGCAAAGTATATGGATTTTATACAAAGAGTGAATTAGAACTGCAGATCAACCGGCGTGAAAGCAGGAAAAAATTATCTGAGCAATCCGTCAATAAAGAGATAGCCGGCCGGTATTACCAGGAGATTGCCATTAAAAGAGTAGCAGAATCATTGGAGAAGAGGGCCAGGGCTGTATTGCTGGTAATGGCTACCGGCAGCGGCAAAACAAGAACTGCTGCGGCGATCGTTGATTTACTAACGAAAGCAAACTGGGCCAAGAAAATATTATTTCTTGCCGACAGGAATGCGCTGGTTACACAAGCAAAGAATGCATTTAATCAATACCTGCCTAATCTTACGGCTATTGATTTAACCAGGGAAGAAGAAGATACCAGCAGCCGGATTGTTTTCAGCACCTATCCCACCATGATGAACCGGATAGATACCGCTAAAACCGAAGGGCATCGGTATTACGGTGTAGGACATTTTGATGTGGTGATCATAGATGAAGCGCACCGGAGCGTTTATGAAAAGTACCGGGCCATCTTTGAATATTTTGATGCGTTGCTGATTGGATTAACAGCAACCCCCAAAGCGGATGCCGACAGGGATACTTATGAATTGTTTGGCCTGGAGCCGCACAATCCCACGTATGCCTACGAATTGAATGAAGCGGTAAAAGACGAATACCTGGTTCCCCCGAGAGCTTTTCCGCTACCATTAAAATTTCCAAGACAGGGAATAAGATACGAGGATTTAACTGATGAAGAGAAAGCAGCATACGAACAGGAATTTTTAGACAGTTATGGATATGTACCCGATGAAGTAAGCAGCAGCGCCATAAACACCTGGTTGTTTAACAGGGATACGGTAAACAAAGTGCTGGATACACTAATGGAGCATGGGTTGAAAATTGAAGGGGGTGATAAGATCGGCAAGACGATCATATTCGCAAAGAATCACAGCCACGCAGAATTTATCCGGGATTGTTTCAATGCACGTTATCCTCAATATGCCGGCAAAGTGTTGCGCATCATAGATAATTATGAGAAATATGCCCAGAACCTGCTCAATCAATTTTCAGACCCGGCTAAAGATCTGCAAATTGCCGTTTCGGTAGATATGCTTGATACAGGCATTGATATTCCTGAAATATTGAATCTTGTTTTCTTTAAACCGGTTCGCAGCAAAGCCAAATTTTGGCAGATGATAGGAAGAGGCACCAGGTTATGTCCTGGTATTTTTGGGCCCGGCATTGATAAGACGCACTTTCTTGTATTTGATGTATGCGGCAACCTGGAATTTTTTAGTGCACAGATTGAAGAAGATGACGGTAAATCTTATGGCTCGCTGAGCCGGCAGATATTTAAGGATAAACTTCATATTGCTTTTTTATTACAGCGTAAGGATATTGAAGGCGGGAAAATTTTAAGAAATACTTTGCTGGATGAATTGCATAGTATAGTTGTTGCCATGAACCCTAAGGAAGATTTCAGGGTAAAAATGGAACACAGGTACGTGGAGAAGTATAAAGACAGGCAGCAATGGAATGGATTGGAGCAGCTTTCCGTTCTTGAAATTGAAAAACACCTCTCTCATTTGTACTTAGATGATTCCAGTGATGAAGCGGCAAGGCGCTTTGATTTGCTGATGCTGAAATTGCAGATTAATATACTTGAACAATTACCGGGGCAAACTTATTATCAGAAACAGGTACAATCACTGGTAACCGGACTGTTAAGAAAGATGACAATACCTGCAGTTAAGAAAGAAGAGCCTTTGATTGAGGCAATGGCTGCTGATGAATATTGGGAGGCACCTTCTGTTATAGCTTTACATGACCACCGGATCGCATTGAGAGACCTGGTTAAATTCATTGATAAAACAAGCAAGCCTGTACTTTATACCAACTTTGAGGATGAGTTCACTGCGAATATCGGAGAAGATGAATTTCCCCTTGGTGAAATAAACCTGGAGCCTTACCGGAAGCGAATTGAAAGATTTGTAAGAGAAAATCAAAGCCACATTACCATCCACCGGATTAAGAATAATAAACCAATCACTAAAAAAGAGCTTGATGGATTGGAAAAGATGATCCTTTCAATGGATGGAACTATGAGTAAAGAAGCATTGGAAAAAACGCTGGACGGGCAATCACTGGCCCAGTTTATCCGAAGCATAATCGGGTTGGATATTAATGCAGCTAAAGAAGCTTTCTCAGAATTCCTGGGCAATACAAAACTCACTGCAGACCAGCAAACATTTATCAACCGGCTGATTGATTTCTTATCTGTAAAAGGAACAATAGATAATAAAATGCTTTTCGATGTGCCCTTTACAGAAATCAATCATGAAGGTATCACCGGCGTATTTCCTGTTGAACAAGCCACAAAGTGATAAGCATTTTGGATAAGATCAATGCGAATGCCACTAACGTGATGTAGAGCGTTTTTTTTGGTGTTTCGGCTTTAAAGTTTGAACGGAGATTAAACATGCAGTAATTTTTTTCCCAGCCGGGTCTCTGCATTGTCCCAATATAGGACAGGCTGGCAGGACCCGGCGTAATACCGTGCCCGAAGTATGTATTCTGCGCGGCACATACTTTTACTAACTTTGCATCAGGATCAGTATGGCATAAAATCAGTATTGAATATTTGAAAAACCCTTCCCCAAAGGACATGCCTGCTGTAAATAGAATATAATGAATGGAGAAAGAAAGGTTATTTCGTTTGTTGTAACAGGGTTTGGAGAAGAATATACGGTACAAACCTATGAAAATGAATACCGGAACCTTATGGTGCTGCTGAATGATAAAATATATATGGAGGATTTTGGACAATGCGGCGGACAGGGCAGGTGCGCTACCTGCATGGTGGAGGTAACCGCACCGGATGACGGATTGTTGACCTTAGAACGGAATGAGCAGTCAACCATAGCAAAGAAAGGCGGGGTAGGACAAAATACCAGGCTATCCTGCCAGATCTTTATCAATGATGCCCTGAACGGAGCCGTCATCAACATCCCGGACGACCTGCTTTGATTCAGCTGCTGCGTGAATGAAAACTGATTACACAATTATTTACTGGTTGTACTAAAAATATAACAATCATGGATACACGAATAACGGTCAGCGACGAGCAATCTTTTTTTCAGATCCTGGAGCAACTGCATGCAGAACAGAAAAAGGTATCATTGTTATACGACAACAACGGACTAACCCGTTACGAAGGCATGATCGGTTCCATTGCAACCGGCTCATTGCAGCCCTTCCTGCTGATGCAGGACGGGTCGGAGATCGCGATCTCATCGGTAATAGCGGTAAACGGGATTTTTGCCCCTGATTATTCGGAATGCTGAACCCATTGAACCGTCATTGCTTTTTACGTTGGCCGTATTTGCCGTTTAAGCGTTTTAAATAATGAAGTGACCGTTAGCCCGCCATTTGTTTTAAAACAAAATCCATAACTTTAGAACATGCTTTTTGTTTTCTTTATACAATGGTGGCTGCCATTTGTTGGTCCGCCAACACCGCAGTTCCGGGAGCAGGTTATAGACAGTACTGTATCCATAGGATATGGCGTGGCGCTGGGTGATGTGGATGGCGACGGGAGTCCCGATATTATGCTTGCCGATAAAAAGCAGATCGTATGGTACCGCAACGGCGACTGGAAAAGAAGAGTGATAGCGGAAAACCTTACCGGGCATGACAATGTGTGCATTGCTGCTCAGGATATCAACGGCGATGGGAAAGTGGAAGTAGCTGTTGGCGCCCAGTGGAATCCTTCGGAAACAAGCAATGCAGAACAGTCGGGCGCAATATTTTATTTGAAAAGACCTGTTGATCCTCAACAATTGTGGGAACCTGTACGGTTGCCGCATGAGCCCACCACGCATCGCATGAAATGGGTAAAATCGGCAAGCGGGCAATACTACCTCGTTGTATTGCCGCTTCACGGGCGGGGGAATAAAGGGGGCGAAGGAGCCGGGGTTAAAATAATGGCTTATGAATATGCGGCTAATAAAAAAGGCGAATGGAAAACATATGTCTTAGATTCTGCAATGCACCTTACACATAATTTTGATTTTAAGCGGTCCGGTAATGAAAAGCAAAGCGGTTTATATGTAGCAGGAAAAGAAGGCGTTAGGTTTATAGCAACCGGCTTTCCCGAACAAACCACGGGCAAAGCGGAAATTTTAAAAGGTATAGAACAAGGTGCGGGTGAAGTGCGTGTGGGAAGCCTTGCGGCAGGCAAAGATTTTATTGCCACTATTGAGCCAATGCATGGCACAGCGGTGGTGGTATATCTGAAAAATGAAGGTGATGCAAAGCGGGTGGTGCTGGATGATGATGTAAAGGAAGGGCATGCACTGGCTGTTGCTGATTTTTTGGGCGTTGGAAGCGACCAGGTAGTAGCCGGGTGGCGATCGCCGGATAAAGAAGGAAAAGTAGGCGTGAAGCTGTATGTGAAAACGGGTGCCGGCGGTATGCAATGGCAATCGTACTGGATAGACAATAATGGAATGGCTTGTGAAGATATACAGGTTATGGATTTGAACGGCGATGGCAAGCCGGATATTGTTGCTTCAGGAAGAGCTACCAAAAATCTTAAAATATACTGGAATACATCAGGTCAATAACTCTTGCGTATTGTATGATCCCGCTGCATAAGCACAACTCACTTTTCGCCGTATCTTTGCCCTTCTCATCATAAAGGATCATTGTATTATGAACAGACATTTGTCGGCAGAAAGATTTCTTCATCAGCCGGGCCTTTTACCGGAGTTGCGTGTAGCAGGCGAAAAAATATTAAATCAGGAAAGGCTATCAGAAGAAGACGGGCTTGTGCTTTTTGAAAAGGGCGGTTTGTCTTTTGTTGGTGCCTTTGCCAACCTCGTAAGAGAAAGACTGCATGGCGATAATACGTACTTCAACCGCAATTTCCATATTGAGCCCACCAATGTATGTGTATTCAGTTGTAAATTTTGTTCTTACAGCCGTTTATATGCGCACCGCGAAGAAGGCTGGGAACTGAGTGCTGGGCAGATGATGGATATCGTACGCAGCTATGATGACAAGCCGGTTACGGAAGTGCATATTGTGGGTGGTGTTCATCCAAAAATGAACCTGCATTTTTTTGCAGACCTTATGCGGCAGATCAAGGCGCATCGTCCGGGGCTGCATATTAAAGGGTTTACACCTGTTGAACTGGATTACATGATCCGCAAGGCAAAGCTTTCGGTTGAAGAGGGGATGCAGCTACTGCATGAAGCGGGTTTGGATTCTTTGCCGGGTGGCGGGGCAGAAATTTTTCATCCCGAGATCCGGCAGCAAATATGCGACGATAAAGTAGATGCGGAAGGCTGGTTACGCATCCACGAAGTGGCTCACGCACTTGGTATGCACAGCAACGCTACTATGCTGTATGGCCATATTGAAAAATACTGGCACCGCATTGATCATATGAAAAGGCTGCGCGACCTGCAGGATAAAACAGGTGGGTTCAATACATTTATTCCTTTAAAATTCCGTAATCGCAATAATGAAATGAGCGATGTACCGGAGTCATCTGTAGTTGAAGATATGAAGATGTACGCTGTGGCACGTTTGTTCATGGATAACTTCCCGCACCTGAAAGCCTATTGGCCTATGCTTGGAAGACAAAATGCACAACTCACCCTTTCGTTTGGCGTAAATGATATGGACGGCACCATTGATGATACCACAAAGATTTATGCCATGGCCGGAAGTGAAGAGCAAAATCCCGCAATGAATACCAATGAACTGGTAGCTCTTATAAAGCAGGTAAAACGCAGGCCGATAGAAAGGGATACTTTATATCATGTGGTTAAAGATTACGATATGGAACCGGCAACCCTGTAACCTGCAACCCTGCAATCTTTAATCTATCGCTTTTACCGTTCCACTACCATGAATTTTTGAAGAAACAGAGGCGCCTCCTTTATAAGCAATATCGCCGCTGCCATTAATCGTGGCATCAAGTTTTACGCTGGCGAATACCCTGATGCTTCCGCTGCCCAGGGTTCTTACGGTGGCATTTTCGGACTTTAGTCCGGAGGCATCAATTTCACCGCTGCCGGTGGTGCTGCATTTAATGTGTTTGGTACTACCCCTAAGATCAATATCTCCAGAACCAGTTATTGATGCTTCCACTGCAGGAGCATCCAGTTCAAGGTTTACATCACCAGACCCGGTTACTTCAACTTTTATCTTTTCATCGCCCAGGAATTTGTTCTCTCCCGTAATATCTCCTGATCCGGTAACTTCAATCTCGTCCAGTTCAGGAACGGTTACGTTTACTACTAAGTCTTCACGGGTATTGATGTTAATGCCATCCCTGTATTTTACGATTAATTTGCCATCGTTTACATAGGTCTCCAGATACGGAAGAATATTCTCTTCTCCTTCAACTGTTACGGCATGATCTGCCCCTTTTATGAGACGTACGTTCATGGAGCCCCGGAGTTGAACGCCCCTGAAACTACTAACTGTTCTTGACTCGGTGATGGCATTGCCATTTCCCCGAACCGTTTCGCGATAGTTACAGGAAATAAAAAAAGCAAAGGCTGTAAGCAGCAGGAATGTATTTTTCATGTAAAAGGGCTTTTTGCAGACAAACCTAATATAAATCTGTTAGAACAGGAAGCAATTTACAGATGAATGAAAGCCGAAAGGGGCTGTCGGCTATGGCCGTGGACTATCGGCTTTCAGCGATGCAACCTGATACCCTGAAAGTACCAGGAACCAAAAGGCAAGAGCCAAATAAATTTCAAATCTGAAATCCGAATCCATAAGCTCGAAATCCAAAGGTAAATGCAATATCAAATCAAAAATCTGAATGATCTAACCATAGCGATAAACTGCAAATAATGAATGATATGCCAGCATTTAAATGAATTTTCCCTGAAACCTGCAGTAAAGGTAGAGGGTATAAGGTGTAGGGTAGAGGGTAGAGCTGTCTATCAGATACAAGCAATTGGCTATCTGCTATTAATGAACTCTATTGGGAAACCAATACCTGTCATCAGCCCAAAACCCAAAACCTAAACTTCCTAAATTCGAAAAGGTTGTTGGCTACGCGATCAGCACCCTGAAACCTGTGACCTGAAACCTGAAACCTCATACCTGATACCTCATACCTTCACGCCAAATCGTTCAATGCGGCTTCAACGGAGGGAAATATAAATTGAAATCCGGTTGCACGGATTTTATCATCGTTCAGGGTAATGCTTTTAACCAGTTCAGTACTCATTTCACCGAGCATCCATTTTAATATAAAATGCGGAACATATGCTGTAATATAAAACGATCCTTTCATTTTTTGCGCCAGTTCAATAACCAGCGTTTTGTTGTCAACAGGTTTGGGAGCAGCGGCATTGTAAGCGCCATTCATCTCCTCGTTTTCTATAGCGTGGATATACATACGGCATATATCATCAATGTGTATCCAGCTTTGCATTTGTTTGCCGTTGCCCAATATGGTTGCTATCCCAAAGCCAACAGGCCGTGCAAATGATTTTAGTGCCCCGCCCTTCATGCTAAGCACCAGGCCGGTTCTGATTTTAACCAGTCTTTTTCCTATTGCTGTTACCGGTTCAATGCTTTCCTCCCATGCTTTACAGGTTTGTCCCATAAACCCGGGTGCGGCAGTCATATCTTCTGTAAAGGACTTGTGCTGCCTTTGTAACCGGCTGTCGTCGCCATACCAGCCCATGGCAGAAGCATTGATAACGGCTTTTACCTTGTTGGCATTTTCCTTTAACGCGTTTACAATGAGTTGTGCGCTTTTTATCCTGCTTTCAGCAATTTCAATTTTTCTTTTGGCTGTCCATCGCTTATCTGCAATTCCTGCCCCTGCAAGGTTGATAATATAATCAGACTGCTGCACAGCTTTTGTGTCTATAACTGCTTCGGCAGGATTCCATATGGCGTAGGAGGGATTTGAGGTATCGTCTTCGTTTTGTTTCTTTTCGTTCCGGGTGAGAACAATAACCCGGTATCCTTTTTCAATAAGCAATCCGGTAAGTCTGCTGCCTATTAAGCGTGTTCCGCCTGTTATAAGTACTGTTGCCATTATGACTGGTAAAAGTAAGCAATGTTAACCTATAAAAAAGAGACGGCAGGTATAAGGCCCTGGCGTCTCTTATAAATATATTGCTGTGAAAATGTGTTTTTTTGTAGGGCTAAAGCTATTCGGGTTTTGTCTTTTACTTTCTCACCATTCACTATTGACTACTCACCATTGACTACTCACCATATCAGTCCGGCTTTTCTCCATCTAAAAACGTGTTGATGGTGCTTATTTGTGTTTTATCGTTTTCATCTGTTTTAACCGTGTAGTTGTTGTAAAATTTCTCAACCGAGGCCAGGGCATCCTTTAAATGAAAATTGCGGCGAACATAAGCCGGCACAGTTTCAAACTCATTGTTTGAATCGGCAGCATTAACATTGTACGACAAGTTGCGCAACTTGTTTAAACGTTCTGCTGCACGACGCTTTTGATCTTCCGCCTCGTCCTGCATTGCAGGTTCCTCGGCAGAATAGCTTTCGCTTTGAGTTGAGCGTGCCACGGACTCGTTCGCCGCATTGGGATCTTTAATCACCATTTGCATTTCATTTACCTTCCCGTCGGTTGATGCATTACTTTGCAAAGGCGATGGCTCTTCAACAGGGTTATTAGTTTTGGATTGTAAATGATCAGGTTCCTCAGCATAGATGTTGGATGGCTTTGATAAATAACCACCTGACGTCGGGGTGGTGCTAGCTTCTTTATTAAATATAGTTTTATTATCAACTGGTGAAATAACCGGTTCAGTGCCTGCAGGCAGATGTTCAGTGTTGGTTTCAATGGTTTTGGAAGATAATGAAGGTAATGAAGTTATTGACAAGTTCAATATTTCTTTCTCCTCATTTTTTACTTTTTCGACGGATGGAGAAACGGTGCTTATGCTCATGAAATGCTTTGTTTCAGCTACTTCCACTATCTGTGGCGCCATGGGATCTGTTATTGTTTCCACCACGGGAGCCACCTGTGGCGCCGGTTCATTTCCGTTAAGGGTAAGCATGATCTTTTCTTCGTTTTGCTGCTCCTTTTTTTCAACCGGGTCATGGGTAACTGCTTTGTTTTCAAATCCTGTGGCAATCAATGTGATACCTATTTTGTTGCCCAGTGAGTTATCGTATCCTAATCCCATAATTACATTGGTATGCTCACCCGCCTGGCTTAGGAGGTAGTTTTGTATCGTATCTACCTCATCCATTGTAAACTCCGTATCACCTTCGGCCGAATTAATGTTGATCAGTATCCATTTGGCGCCACTGATGTCATTGTCATTCAGCAGCGGTGAATTGATGGCATCCTGGATCGCTTTTTGCGCGCGGTTTTCACCATCGGCTGTGGCGCTGCCCAGTATGGCCACACCACCATCACGCATAACCGTACAAACGTCGGCAAAGTCAACGTTGATCTGTCCGGTTGTATTAATCACATCCGTAATACATTTCGCAGCAGTAGCCAGCACGTTGTCTGCTTTTGAAAAAGCGGCCCGCATAGTAAGATTGCCATACTGGTGGCGCATTTTATCATTGCTGATCACCAGCAGGGTATCTACATAATCTTTTAGTTTTGCTATACCTTCCTCTGCCTGGGCAAACCGCTTTTTACCTTCATAGGCAAAAGGCGTGGTAACTATTCCAACGGTAAGTATGTTTAAGTCCTTACATATTTTAGCCAGTATAGGAGCGCCGCCGGTGCCCGTGCCGCCACCCATGCCCGCGGTAATAAATGCCATCTTGGTATTCACTTCTAATATGCGTCTTATTTCTTCTAAGCTTTCTTCGGTTGCCTGCCTTCCAATATCAGGATTGGCGCCTGCCCCAAGCCCCTGTGTGAGCGTGGGTCCCAGTTGCACTTTATTAGGCACCTTGCTTAGGGCCAGCGCCTGTGCATCTGTATTGCAGATAATAAAATTTACGCCTTCAATGTCCTGGCTGAACATATGGTTCACTGCGTTGCTTCCGCCGCCTCCAACGCCAATTACTTTAATGATGGAGGATTGCTCTTTAGGCAAATCAAAGTGTATCATAATAACGGTTAATTTAATCTTATCAGTGCTATACTAAATAAGAGATGTGAAATAATGGATAGTTCGTATTTTGAAATTCTATTTTAATGGTATTGTTCTTTAAGGTGAAGCTTTGCTCCTTTGCAGGATCGCCCATCACCGCATCGTTATTTCAGTTGTTCGTCGCCTTCTTCTTTAAACAATTCTATCAATCCGCCTTTAATGGAATCCATAAATTCCTTCAGGCTTTTGGTACGTTTTTTTGTTTTTTCAGCACCAATGCCTCTTTCCTTTTTCTTTGTTTTACGGGTTTCATGTTCCTCCTTTTTTTCTTCCTTTGGGATAAGCGTGGTATATTTTTCCCTGTCTATTGAGTTTTCATACACATTATATCCTTTCAATATTAGCCCGATACAGGTGGCATACATGGGCCGCGTAAGCTCTTCAATATGTCCGGAGGCCAGGTGCTCATTAGGAAATCCTATGCGTGCATCAAGCCCGGTTGTATACTCGGCAAGCTGGATCAGGTGTTTAAGCTGTGAGCCGCCGCCGGTAAGAATGATACCTCCATTAAGCATTTTATTTTCGAGCCCTACCTGTTTCAGATGATAGGTAACAAAGTCTAATATTTCACTCATCCTGGCCTGTATGATACCGGCAAGGTTTTTTACGCTGATCTCCTTTGGCGTCATGCCGCGCAACCCCGGAATAGTAATGTAAGCGTTGCTTTTGGCCTCGTCTGTCAATGCGCTCCCAAACTGCACTTTCATTTGCTCGGCCTGTGTTTTTAAAACACCCAGGCCGGTCTTAATATCATTGGTAATATTTTCACCACCAAAAGGAATAACGGCAGTATGTTTTAAAATGCCTTCATAAAACACCGCAAGATCTGTTGTGCCGCCACCTATATCCACGATCACTACACCTGCTTCCAGGTCCTGCTCACACATTACGGCAGCAGCCGATGCCAGGGGCTGTAATACAAGGTCTTTTACGGTGAGCGCCGATTTCTCAACGCTCCTGTTGATATTGCGGATAGCGTTCCGGTCGCCGGTAATAATATGAAAGTTGGCGCCCACTTTAACACCGCTATAGCCTATAGGATTAGTGATATTCTGAAAGTTATCAACGGTAAATTCCTGTGGTATCACATCAATGATCTGGTCGCCGGCAGGAATATAGGTTTTGTACTGGTTATAGATCAACTGGTCAATTTCGCTCTGTGCAATTTCCTCATCCGTATTTTGCCGTACAATATCGCCTCTTGTTTGCAAACTCTTAATATGATGGCCGGCGATACCTACATACACTTCACTGATCTCGAGGTTGGGATTGGAAGCATAGCAGTTTTCCAGAGCAGATTGTATGGCTTTAATGGTTTGATCAATGTTCAATACCATGCCATGTTGCACGCCGTTGCTGTTGGCCCTTCCGAAACCTAATATTTCTAATTTGCCGTACTCGTTTTTTCGCCCTGCTATGGCGGCGATCTTGGTAGTTCCGATATCCAGTCCTACAATAATGGGTTGTTCAGTGTTCATGGTGGTTGGTTTATTGCTTTGTGTAACTGTTGGTATTGTTTGATTGATTTCTAATGATAATATTTCGTGTGGTATCCCTCCGTGTAGCTACCACCTGTCCTTTGTATTGCACGTTAATGGCAGAATAAGCATTCCATCCTGCTTTTGCCAGCACTTCTTTATAAAATATATACAGCTTCCTGAATTTTGACTCCAGGTTATACCCGTTTCCCAGTATAATGGTATGCTCCCCGATTTGCGGCGACAGCTCAAATTCCTTTTTAGCTGTATAATCCACCTGCTCTATTTGTGCCATCCAAAACGGATCAGATCTTATAAATTCGCTGATCGCCCTCACCTGCAGCAGCAATACGCTGTCTGCCCTGTTCCATTTTGTTTTGTCTAAAGGGCAGTTCGTAAAAACCGGTACCACTGCCGAAAATTTGCTGCTCAGCGGCAGGCGAACAAGCTCTTTGTCTATATAATAGCTTTTGCCGCCTGTTGTAAAGATCCTTGCCAACGGCTCCCTTTCTTTTATTCTCACCTGCAGTACTTCGTTGTTATCAAAGAACAATTCAGCATCTTTTATCCAAACATTGCCTTCGAGGGTTTGCTCCATCTTCAGCAGGTTAAATTCGGCCAGCGCCCTGCCTTTAATATCGGGCATCATATATGTCAGCATCCCTCTTATATCATTCTTATCAGCGAAAAGATTGTTTTCTATATCGGTGATCTCTATCTCTACTCCTTTGCATATTTTATCGTCCCTCTTGCGTATAGCGGCGATCAGCAGCACCAGCAGCGCTACTCCTGCCGCTACCCACAAGGCAGCAGCCATGAACCTCCATATTTTTCTTTTGCTTAACCGCATATTTATTAAACGATGTTTGAACTTACTACTTACCCGTCCGAACGGTGTTCAGCCGGGCGGGCACTCACCACTCACCACTCACTACTCACTACTCACCACTCACTACTCACTATTCACCACTTACCTCCTTCCAGTATCCCCTTTACAGCCTGAACCATCTGATCAATATCTCCCGCCCCGGATGTAATTAAAACACCGGGTTTGTTTTTGTCATAGTGTTTTCTTATCCAGTTCAGCGTTTCTTCTTTATTCATCAGGTGCTTGTATTCATTTTTCATTTTGTCAAGTATCAGCCTGCTGGTTACTCCTTCTACCGGTAATTCCCTTGCCGGGTAAACCGGTAACAATATCACTTCATCTGCCATGTCTAAGCTTGCCGCAAATGCTTCTGCCAGGTCTCTGGTGCGACTGAACAAATGCGGTTGAAAAACCACTGTGCATTTTTTATCTGCGAACAACAGTTTCACACCTTTGATCAAAGCTTCCAGTTCTGCCGGGTGGTGCGCATAATCATCAATATATACCGTTGCTTTTTTACCGGCAGGAGGGATGATGTATTCAAATCTCCTTTTTACTCCTTTAAAAGCTGCTACGGCCGCTTTTATTTTTTCATCTTCAATATGCAGTTGCTTTGCAATGGCAATGGCTGCAACAGCATTTTCAATATTATGCAGGCCGCCCATATTCAGTTCTATATCCTTCAACCACCTGTCGTTTATATACGCATCGAATGTATAGCCGCCTTCCCTGTTAGCAATGTTCGCTGCATATGCATTGGCGTTATTGTTTTGCAGGCTGTACGTTAAATGATGATCTGCTTTCAGGTCATTTTCTTTTGCAAGCCCGTACTTGCTCAATAAGGTTCCTCCTTTTTTTACTTTGCCGGCAAAATCTACAAAGGCCTGTTGCATTTTATCTTCGGTACCATATATATCCAGGTGGTCGGCATCCATTGCACTGATAGCAGCAATATCGGGCTGGAGCTTTAAAAAGCTTCTGTCGTATTCATCCGCTTCCACCACGCACACATTTCTTTCGCTGCTCCAGAAATTGCTGTTATAATTGGCTGCTATACCACCCAAAAAGGCATTACACCCATAACCCGAATGGCGGAGCAGGTGCGCCGTCATAGTAGTGATGGTTGTTTTGCCATGTGTTCCTGCAATGCATATATTAAAAGAACTTTTGGTGATCTCACCCAGCACATCGCTTCGCTTTAAAACAGGGTAGCCGTTTTGCCGGTAATACAACAACCCTTTGTGTTCCTTCGGAACAGCGGGCGTATATACTATTATATCTGCTCCTTTAGCTATGTACTTTTCATCATCTTCATAGTATACCGGTATTCCTTCCTGTACCAGTTGTTTTGAGAGCACGGTTTCCGTTTTATCGTAACCGCTTACTTTTTTCCCCTTTGCTTTAAAATACCTTGCCAATGCGCTCATGCCAATACCTCCGATACCTATAAAATAAACTTCCTTTATGTTGTTGATCTCTTTCATTCATTTCGGGTCAGATTGCTTCCAGCACTTCTTTTGCGATCACATCATCTGCGTTGGTTACAGCCAGCGCGGCAATATTGCTTTTCAATTGCTCCTGTTCCGCATCATTTAAAGCCAGTGCCATTGCCTTTGCTGCTAAAACAGTTTTTGCTTCACTGTCTTTAACAACCAGTGCGGCCTGCTTTTTTGCCAGGCGATCAGCATTTGCCGTTTGATGATCTTCGGCTGCAAACGGAAAGGGCACAAATATCACCGCCTGTTTTGCCACACACAATTCGGCAACCGACATGGCTCCCGACCTGGATATCACTACATCAGCAGCGGCAAAGGCGTTTTCCATCCGGTTTATGAAATCATTGGTCCATATATTTTCTTTTCCGCGGGCCAACTGCCGGGCCTGCTCCGTAAAAAGTTTTCCTGTTTGCCAGATCAACTGCAGGTTGCTTTTTTCAAAATCTGCTATATGGGCGGCAATGGCTTCGTTAATGGATCTCGCGCCAAGACTTCCGCCGGTTACCAGGATCGTTTTCTTTCCGGGGTTCAATCCAAAAGAAAGGAGGGCTTCCTCTCTGCTGATGCTGCTGTTCACGATCGCTTCCCTTACAGGATTGCCGGTAACCCGTATTTTTTCGGCCGGGAAAAATTTTTCCATCCCGTCGCTGCCTGTGAAAATCCTGGTTGCTCTTTTACCCAGCAGGATATTTGTTTTTCCTGCGAACGAATTGGCCTCATGAATGAAAGTGGCAATCCTCTTTTGCTGTGCATAACGCAGCACAGGGAAGCTGGAGTAGCCGCCAACCCCGATCACCCCATCGGGTTTAAACTCGTTCACGATCTTTCGCACCTGCAAAAAGCTTTTGATGAGCTTAAAAGGCAATCCAATATTTTTGATCAAAGAACTACGGTTGAAGCCTGCTATATCCAAACCCTTAATGGCATAGCCGGCCTGTGGCACTTTTTCCATTTCCATTTTTCCTTTCGCTCCTGCAAACAGTATCTCTGTCGTGTTGTCCTTTCTTTTTAATGCATTGGCAATGGCTATCGCCGGGAAAATATGACCACCTGTTCCTCCTCCTGCTATAATTATTTTTTTTGCCAATGCCTTTTATTTATTTATGGTTCATTGTTTGATCGTGTTCCGGCTACCTGTGCTTTCCCTTCCAGCTTTTCGGCGTTCCTTGCCACGCTTAATATAATGCCTATGGACATGCAGGTAAATAAAAAGCTGCTCCCGCCCATGCTCACCAGCGGCAGAGGTACCCCCGTAACCGGGAACAGGTTTACGTTTACCGCCATATTAACCAGCGCCTGTATGACCAGCGTAAAGCTCAGTGCCAAAGCCAGGAACGCGCCAAAAGCGAATGGGCATTTTTTGAAAATGCGTATGCTCCTGAACAGGAACAGCAGGTACATGAACAGTATCAGCACTCCACCCACTAACCCGTATTCCTCAATAATGATGGCATATATAAAATCACTGTAGGGGTGTGGTAAAAAATTGCGCTGCTCACTATTGCCCGGACCAAGTCCGAACCAGCCCCCTTTGGCAATGGCTATTTTGGCCTGTTGTACCTGGTAGGCAGTCTCTATTTTATCGGCATAGGCAAAATCCTGTATGCGTTTTATCCATGTGGGGATACGGCCAACGCTCAATACGGCCGGCAGCTCTTTTGACTGGTGATCTGCTTTGTCGTAATACGCAAAAGCAATACTTACCAAAAAGATCAATGGTATCAGTGCAATGCCTATGGTTGCCGCTATGTGCCTGAGGTTTACCCTGCCAATGAACATCAGCAGCAGGCTGGTAGCGCCGATCAATAAAGCGGTTGATAAATTGGCCGGCGCGATTAGAGCACAGATGATGCCCACGGGTATGATAAGCGGAAGGAACCCCTGCTTAAAGTCTTTAATATCTTTTTGTGAACGGCTGAGCTGCCGCGACAGGTACATGAACAATGCCAGCCGGGCAAGGTCGGATGTTTGAAAAGTAAGGTTAACGATAGGCAGCTTGATCCAGCGGGTGCCTTCATTGATTTCGGCACCAAAAAAAAGCGTATAGATCAGTAACGGTATGGAAATTATAAACAGGATCAGTGCAGCACGGGAATACAATGTATAATTGATCCGGTGCGCAAAGTAAATGATCATAAAGCCGATAGCAGTAAATGCGAACTGCTTGAACAGGTATGATTCGGCACTTTTAGACAGGCGGTAAGCAAGCGTGCCTGTACTGCTGTAAATGACCAGCAGGCTGAGCAGGGTGAGCAGTATTACCGCTACCCAAATCACCTTATCGCCCCTCGTTTTATTTAATAATGCCTGCATAAATTAATTTCAAATTTCAAATTTGTGATTTGAGATTATTCTGCCATCCAAAAAATACTGACCAGTCCCTCTCAACTATAAACCATAAATCACAAACCATAAACTTTTACAACTCTCTTACCGCCTCTTTGAACTGCCTTCCCCTGTCTTCATAGTTTTTAAACAGGTCAAAGCTTGAGCATGCCGGACTAAGCAGCACCACATCGCCTTTATTGGCCAAATGGAAAGCGGCATGAACAGCCTCTTTTGCGCCTGACGTATTTACCATCACTTCCACATCCTTACCGAACGCCTCATGGATTTTCCGGTTATCAACACCCATGCACACAATGGCTTTTACCTTTTCTTTTACCAGTTCAAGGATGGTGCTGTAGTCGTTGCCTTTATCAATTCCGCCCAATATCAGCACTACCGGACGTTCCATGGTTTCCAGCGCATACCAGGTGCTGTTAACGTTGGTGGCTTTGCTGTCGTTGATAAATTCAACGCCCCGAACGGTGAGCACTTTTTCCATGCGGTGTTCAAGGCTTTCAAAATTTTCAACGGCTGCACGGATTTTTTCTTTTCTTATGCCAATGGTCATTCCCGCCAGCCCTGCCGCCATGGTATTGTACTGGTTATGTTTCCCCTTTACGGCAAAGTCGAGCACACTCATGACAAATTCTTCTTCGTTGAAATGCATTATCATATTGTTTTCGCTCACATAAGCTCCTTTTGGTAGTTCGTAT
>NZ_DAOMOZ010000022.1:0-36893 GCF_035444585.1 Agriterribacter sp. | reverse complement strand
TACTGGTCTTTTTGCTTTAAAAAGGAAGCAAGCGCTACCTGCTTGGGCGTATCCGTAGAAAAGCAGTTGAACTGATGCACTTTTCTGAACTCGCTCATTGCAGCAGCCGGCGCTACGCAATAGCCGATCTTCCAGCCTGTACAGTGATAGATCTTCCCAAAAGAAAAGCATACAAAGCTCCTTTCCAGCAAATCAGGGTAACAGAGCATGCTCTGGTGCGGCAATGCATCAAATATCACATGCTCGTATACCTCGTCGCTCAATATAAATATATCTGTTCCTTTAACGATGTCCCGCAATGCTTCTATATCCTGTTGCCGCAATATGGCGCCTGTTGGGTTATGTGGCGAATTGAGTATGATCATACGGGTGCGCGGGTTAATTGCCTTGCGTACTGCCTCCCAGTTAATGGAATAATCGGGATATTGTAAAGGAATAAGCACCGGCGCAGCGCCGTTAACCAGCACATTAGGTATGTAGCTGTCGTACCCCGGCTGAAAAACGATAACTTCGTCGCCCCGCTGCAATACACTGGTAAGCGCCGTATAAATAGCATAGGTTCCGCCAGGTGTGATGGTAATTTCGGTATCGGCATCTATGTTCGAACCATACAGGTATGCGATTTTTTCCGATAGTACTTCACGCAGCGGAAGGTAACCGTTCATGTGGGTATACTGGTTACAGCCTTTTTGCATAGCCTCATTTACCTTTGCGATCAGTTCTTCATTCATGTTAAAGTCGGGAAAACCCTGACCGAGGTTTACTGCATTATGCGCTTTTGCCAGAGAACTCATCACCGTAAAAATGGTTGTACCCGCGTTTGGAAGTTTAGAGATTACAGATGGCATTTAAGATGGTTTGATTTTCGAAAAACGTAAAATTATTTGTTATGCAGCAAAGGCTCGAAAAGATTTCGGAACTTAGCAAGCGTGACAACCAGGTAGTTTGTTAAGGTTTATTATTTTAATTTTGCGATCCGTAATTTCCCTCCCGGCATAATTCGCATTTTTCGTAACAAATAAATAATATAATATGAAACGTTCAGCAACAGCCGTATGGAACGGCACAGGCAAAGATGGCAATGGCTCAGTAAGCACACAAAGCACTGTTCTTGATAAAGTACAATATTCGTACAAATCGCGATTTGAGAATGGTACCGGCACTAACCCGGAGGAACTGATTGCTGCAGCTCATGCAGGGTGCTTCAGCATGAAGCTGGCATTTGTACTGAATGAAGCAGGGTTTACGGCAGATGAGATCCATACCGATTGCACGATCACGATGGAAGGAATGTCTATTACTTCTTCGCATCTTGTACTAAAAGCAAAAGTGCCCGGTATCGACAAAGCCAAATTTGATGCGGCTGCGGCAGATGCCAAAGCCAACTGTCCGATCAGCAAATTGCTGAACACCAATATTATGCTGGACGCTACTTTAGTGTAACAGAATATTTTTCAGGATGATATTAAAAACGATAATGCCGTTACCAGGATGGCATTATTGTTTTTGTAAGGTCCGTGAACCCTGCAATTTGTAACATATCTGTTTTAAAAAAATCTTTTTTCAAACAACCATCTCGTAGGCCTGGGTTCTGCATATTTTAACCCAAACTGGTCAATACTGTTCGTTTTAATATGTTCAACCGCCTCCTCAATAGAATCGGTAAGCAATACCAGGTCTAAATCAACGGGCGAAATGGTACCCGCAACGATCAGTTTTTCTATGTAATCCATCAATTCCTTATGAAACGCTTTACAAAAAACAATAATAGGAAATGCTTTGATCATTTTGGTCTGAATAAGCGTTAGGGCTTCAAAAAATTCATCAAGCGTGCCAAATCCGCCCGGCATTACCACAAAAGCATAGGAATATTTAGCCAGAAGTGTTTTACGCACAAAAAAATACCTGATATTCACCCATTTATCAAGGTAAGGATTAGGATATTGCTCGTGCGGTAAAATGATATTACATCCAACAGACCTTCCGCCAACATCTTTTGCGCCGCGATTAGCCGCTTCCATAATACCAGGACCGCCGCCCGTCATGATGGTAAATCCAAGGCGGGCTATTTCACCGGAAAGCTTCTGTGTTAGTATATAGTATTCATGGTCTTCCCTGAACCTGGCCGAACCGAAAATGGTTACACAGGGACCGGCAAAATGCAGGACGCGGAATCCTCTTATAAATTCCCAGGCAACTTTAACCGTAAATTTAAAATCTTCCCATCGCGACTGGGGACCTTCCAAAAATCTTATCTCGGACGTTTTTTCTTTAGACATGCTTCGAAAATAAAATATTCCAAACCTACCGGATTTTTGTTAAAAAATCCCTGGTCCTTTTAAGACAATCTGTCACTATGCGGCATACTGGTCCAACATGCTGTAAATCATTGAAAATTGTTGATCTTTACACTTTTTATCAGTATATTCAGGGGGTTAATCCAAAGAAAAGCAAAATGGCATCTATTTTGACACCCCTTGGATAATCATAAAAAGATTGGATATGAAGTTTAAAGTTGAAGAAAAGATAATACCACCAAAAGAAATGATCGTTGGCAATCCGGAAGCAAAAGTGCTGATCGTTGAGTATGGAGATTACGAAAGCGCGGAAACTGCTAAAATTCACGACGTTGTAAGGCAGTTGCTGGAAACATATAAAGGAAAGATAAAATATAATTTTCGCCATTTCCCGCTAACCCGCATTCACCAGCGTTCTTTTAAAGCCGCTGAAGCTGCCATTGCTGCAGGTCAGGAAGGAAAATTCTGGGAGATGCACAATATTTTGCTTCATCATCAGCGTAATTTGGGTACCATCAGTCTGAAAGGATATGCCCGTGATGTAGGTGTTACCCGCAAACATTTCCTGGACGACCTTATGAATTCAAAATTCGGCTGGTATGTAAGGGACGATCAGATGCAGGCTGTGGATGCAGGCGTTACAAATGTGCCTGCCATTTTTGTAAACGGAGAACGCTTTGAAGGGAAGCCCACCCTGCAAAACCTCTCTGCAGCCATTACCCAGGCACTGAAAAGCAAGAAAAAAGTGTCGCAAAGAGCTTAGCCTTTGGGGTTCGTTTAAGTAGCGCAATTTGCAGGTATGAAACGCAGAATAATTTTTTTGCTTAACCCAATTGCCGGCACAGGAAACAAATCCCGTATTGGGGATCTGATTGAAAAAAAACTAACCGGCTCAGGAGCCGATTTTGAAGTTCATCCCACCAACGCTGAAGGTAATTATGATGCTATCCGCAACAAAATATTGCATGAAGGCGTAACAGATGTTGTTGTGGCCGGCGGTGACGGCACCATAAGCAGCGTGGTACATAAGCTCCGGAATACCAATGTTAATTTTGGCCTGATACCCTGCGGCTCTGGCAACGGGCTTGCCTTTTGTGCCGGAATCTCTAAAAATCCTCACAAAGCCATTGATCTCATTTTTACCGGAGAACCGGTACCTACAGATGCCTTTATGATCAACGACCATTTTTCATGCATGCTTAGCGGTTTAGGCTTTGATGCACAGGTGGCGCATGATTTTGCAAGGCAAAACCGGAGGGGACTTATCACTTATATAAAGCAAACCTATACCAATTTTATCAAGGCGCAGCCTTATCATTTTGAGATCATTTCAAATGGTGACCCTCTTTCTACAGACGCATTCTTCATCAGCATAGCCAACAGCAACCAGTTCGGTAACCAGTTTACCATTGCGCCCAAAGCTGCCCTAAACGATGGTTTACTGGACATTGTAATTGTGCAAAAAATGAATAAGCTGCATCTCCTGCTTGCGGTACTGCAGCAGATCCGGAAAGGAGAGATTAAAGAAATCCGGTATAAAAAAAAAGGCGTTATTTATTATCAAACAAAAAAGCTTTGTATCAAAAATACCAACGCTGCCCCATTGCACATTGATGGTGATCCGAGGCCTACAGCGCCGGACTTCAATATTAGTGTTGTTCCAAATGCATTTCGGCTGATCCGCCCTTTACGCGACCAGACTGAAAAGAGCTGATCTTTTTGAATGATGCCACATTTGATTCAGAATGCAGCGCTCTCCTGATGTCCAATTTTTCATTGCGGGTAAGGTGGAAATTTAAAGCAGCTCCTTTTTGCTTGGGCAACGGCGTATAGGAAAAAGTAATTTTATTAAAAGTAAAGTCATAGCCCGAATGTGCATACTGGATCATTTCATCATGGTAGTAGTCCTGCATTTTCATCCAGTTATGCTGCAACGTCATAATCGGTTTTATGAACATGCCGGCAATGCTGGGGTCATCATATCCTGCATCCCAATCACCGTCTTTACGATCTCGGATTTGTATAAATACAACCCCACCTGTATTATCTTTTATCCAGTCTTCCAGTACATGCAAAAGGCGCAGGGACGATTCCTGACCAAAATTATCGCGCATACCCGCATCCATCACGTCTATGATCGGTGACGAAGGAAGCCATACATTGGGCAAAACATAAGGAAAAGTAGCATTGATACGTAAAGTGGAGAGGAGCCTGAGGCTATACGGATCCTGCTTTTTAAACATAGCGGCAAAATCGATGGCGTCGGGTTCCGCCGTAATACCTGCCGCCGAATCGGGCCAATTGCGCATCATAAAACTAACCGGCTGGGTGCTGATGATCATTTTACGTCCATCTCTTGTAATGGTAGAATTAAAAAGCATGAGAGGAATCCTGGCAGCGGCCTCATCGTCAGCAATATCCCCCAGGGTGTAATCCAGTATTTTGCCCGTATTGCGGTTGAACTGCTCTTCAAAGGCATAGCCTCTGTCTTTGATATAATAATAATTCCCTGCTCTGAACTGCTGGGCGGGCGCAAAAAGATCGCGGGTTATAAAAGAAGAAAACAGGGGATTCAAAAGATCTTTGGATATATTATCGGTGTACTCCTGATCCTGCAGGTTTACCGGACGGCCCTGTTGTTTTATCCGAAACAATTCGCGGTAGTAAGCCGCCCCCAGCATGCCGCCTGAGGCGCCATTGATGATAAAGGTCTTCTCCAGCAGTTCTCCATTCATAATGCTATCCATATGCTGCATTACATTGAGGGTAAACGTTGCCGATCTTGTACCGCCCCCGCTTACATTTATAATATACAACAAAGGCTTTTCTTCGCCCTGACGCTGTTTCCAGCGTTCCAGTATCCTGATCATATTTTCTTTATCGGCCTTCATTTTTTCAATGGTGCACAATTGCATGATGCTGTCGCGGATGTACACAGGCCGTTCACTGCGGTTGGTATAGTTGATACCATATGCTTTGTTGCGTGGATCAATGACCTCGTTTTCAAATAAAAAGTTTAATCCTATACCCAGCAGCAGTAACACAGGAAAAGCCCAGCTTTTAAGCCAGTAAGTCAGTGCCCCCGACCCGGCGATCAGCACAGAAAAAAACAAGAGAATGGCAGCAGCCGCCGGGATAATAAAAAAAGGCTTGTCCATAAGCATCCCGATCAGCGCCAGAAATAAAAAAGCCACTATAATGGATATAACAGCACTAAAATGATGTCTTTTAAAAACCGTATCAATAAATTCCTGTGAATAATGCGCTACATTCCGGGGCCTTTTCAGTTTCATCCTCGTATTAAAAAACCAGTCAACACGCAGTAATCCCCGTTCATGAAAATGTTTACCGCCAATGCCAAACTGCGCGGCAAAAGCTTTCGGATCCCTGAAAACAGGCTCCATCGTGCGCATCATGGACTTCTCTGTTCTGAAAAAGTATAAAAAAGAAATCACGAAAGCAAAACTGAGCCCCGACAAAAAACCGGTTACCAGTATGATAATTCTTCGAAGCGGAAGCAATTCATTATGCGCATCGTAATAAATGCTTTTAGACAAATAGAAAATGAGGAACAGCAGCGGAATAACAGCATTGTTAATACAGTATTTCAAAAAAGGTTTGGAAGTGGTAGCTAAAAATTTAAACTGGTTACTATGCAAAATAAAAGTAGTAATGTTCCAGCTCATTATAAAAATACCTGTGGCCACACCCACTATGGCCATGCTAAGCCCGTTTACCTCTCCAAGATATTCGGGAGCCAGAAAAAGTGAATCCGCACCAAATGTGCTCATAAAACTGCCATGAATGGCACTGGCCAAAATGAACCAGAAAACAAGAAGCAACTGATAACGCCTGAGATGAAGAATAAAAAGCTGAACAGGAAAGGAATAGTAAAACCCCTTTATATAGGCTTTTATGTTGAAGAAAACAGGCATCAAACGCAATATAATACTTTGATATTTAACGCAAAAGACTGCCGTAATAATATGCTGTTAACAGCAATTTATCCTTTGGCATCATCAGCAGCCAAATAAAATTGTTCCTCTCCAACCATCTATAAGTTTTACTTCTTCACCAGGAACAATATCCACACGAGTGATACCAGCAACAACATAGCGGTAAACTGATGCAGCACCCCCAGCCAAACCAATGCGCCCGCTGAGGGAGAATACAAAACAGTGAGTATGCCCAGCAGTACCTGGGCCAATACCAGAAGGAGTGGCAATGCCCTGGTTTTATTCAGCCAGGATGATGCGGCTACCTTCTGTGCTTTAACAAACCAGGCAACAATAAATACAACAAAAAGATAGGCTATGGCGCGGTGAATAAACTGCACCATAAACGGATTATTTATATAATTTCCCACTCCGCTGGTAGTGAACAATGATGCAGGAAACCATTCACCATTAATGGTAGGCCAGGTTGGTGCAACAGTAGCGGCTTTAAGCCCGGCCATAAAACCACCATACACAAGCTGAACAAACAACAACAGGAGCAGCAGTACCGTAAATCTTTTTAAAGGGATACAGCGAACAATTTGCCGCCCCGGCACCAGCAGGCGTAAAGCAAACCACAACGTATATACCAACAGGATCAATGCTGCTACAAAATGAGTTGCCAGCTCAACATGCCCTACAAAATATTTTTCAGGTACCAGGCCGCTCTTTACCATTATCCAGCCGATAGCGCCCTGCAAAGCACCTAATAAAAACAGGATGATCAGCGGAATGATCATTTCCCTTTTAAATTTTTTCTTCCATATGAACCATGCGAACCCCACAATAAAAACAATACCCAGCAACCTGGCCCAAAAACGGTGGAACCATTCCCAGAAAAAAATAAATTTGAAATCGGATAACGAAAAATCTGAATGCAGGTACCTGAACTGGTCGGTTTGTTTGTATTTATCAAATTCTGTTTGCCAGGCTAAATCGCCAATGGGTGGTAATATGCCTGTAATAGGTTTCCATTCTGTAATAGAGAGTCCGGATTCGGTAAGACGGGTAATGCCCCCTATCAATACCTGTATCATAATCATACCCACACCTGTTAGCAGCCACCAGGCTACCGCCCTGTTGGATGAGGGTGAAAGCGGCTTGTTCATACCTGCAAAAGTATTGTACAATTTTTATTCTTAACATTGCAGCACCAATATTATGTTACAGGCATTTTATCAGGATATATATGTTGAGGCAGGTTGCGATGAAGCGGGCCGCGGATGCCTGGCCGGGCCTGTGTTTGCGGCAGCCGTAATATTGCCGCGTGATTTTTTCCATCCGGTACTCAATGATTCCAAACAATTAACTGCAGAGCAACGCAGTGAAATGAGAATGTATATCGAAGAAAAAGCCATAGCTTATAACGTGGCAAGCGTAGATCATGAAGAAATTGACAGGATCAATATATTAAACGCCTCCTTTAAAGCCATGCATATGGCTTTAGACGGGCTGCCTGTTATACCTGAGCTGCTGTTGATTGACGGGAACCGGTTCCATGCCTATAAAAAAATTGATCACCGTTGCATCATAAAAGGCGACGCGATCTTTTCGTCCATCGCCGCTGCGAGTGTACTGGCCAAAACTTACAGGGACGAGTACATGATGAAGCTGCATGAAGATTTTCCGTATTACAATTGGTATAACAACAAGGGCTACGGAACAGCGGCACACCGCAAGTCTATCCTGAAGCACGGGCTTAGCCCTTTTCACCGGAAAAGTTTTCAATGCACATCTGCCCAAACGGAAATATGGGAATAAACGATAAAGCACACCCCCGGGTAAACGATGATCAAACCTCAATAATCCTTTTCATTCATAATTCATGATCAAAAAAATAGCGCCCGATAAATGGAGGCATTTCCTGGTTGGCATTGCAATGGGCGCCCTGTTGCAGGCAGGGGGCTGGTGGCTTTGGCCAACAAACATCATTTTATCATCTGTAGTAGTGCTGGCCATTGTTATTGCCGTTAGCTATGGCTTTGAGCTGTTCTCAAAAATTACCGGGATAGGCACCTATGATTTTATGGACGCCGTGGCCTCCGTAATAGGCGGCGTGTTAGGAATGGGTATGGTTTTATTGCCACAATCCGGACTGGTGCACCTGTAATGTTTGCCGGCAAGACTGTATTGAAAAACTACAGGCATGCATCGGCTTTTTGCATCATCAGTGCTGTAATTTGGCCGGCATTGTATTCAAATGAAATGTCTACAGGCAGCGCCCCGGCATACCATTTTTCAAAAATAATATTGAAATCATCGGTTAACCGGGTTAATGTTCTTACGCCCAATTGCTCTAAAGCGGCGGCATTGCATTGCTGCTCGTATTGCCCTTTGATGGGCATGACCATTATTTTTTTCTTTAAATGCAGCGCTTCCGAAGGCGTTTCAAAGCCGGCGCCACAAACAATAGCAGCGCAATGGATCAGGCTTTCATTGAACCGCTCTTTGCTTACCGGTATAAAGGTGAGATGGCCCTGCTTTGTTTGAACTTTTACCTCTCTTGAAAAGACCTGGAAACGATAAGCGGTAAGCTTCCCAAAAAATTTACGGATCTCACAATCGCAGTAGGAAGGCAGGTAAACGGTTATATAATTATCGTTCCGCGAACGCGCATTCCATATTTCAGATTTAATAACCGGAGTAAGAATAAAGTCGTCGTATTGCCTGAAATGCAATCCCATATATTGCGTAGCACCCGCATATTTTTTAAGGATCCATTCGCCGGTACGGCTTTGCCTGCGGGGCCGGGGCGTTTTTGCCGACATAAAACTTGCCTGGTGTCCAAAATGAATAGAGGGCACTTTTTTTTGCCTGCAGGCAAGGGAAGTTATGCATTCAAAATCATTTATAACCAGATCATATTTTTCCACCGGCAGAGCTGCTACCTCTTTTTTGATTTGCAGAGGCGAGATATTTTTTACCATTGAAAAATAATCAAGGCTTCCCTTACAGGTATAAAACAAACTTAAACCCCTGCTCCTGTATTTTACGGGTGCATCAAGACGCAGGCTGCTGTTGGCGCCGCTTAAAAATATATCCACCTTTCCATATTGCTGCAGGTAAGGCAGCAGCTCCATGGCCCTGCTGATATGCCCGTTACCCGTTGCCTGTATGGCATAAAATATTTTCATACATCATTTTTTATTTGAACTACCCGCTATTCAACCTTCACAATTCACTATTATTCACAATTCACAATTCACAACTCACAACTCACAACTCGCCACCCCCACTTACAACTTACCACCGACTACTCGCCCGTCCGATCCTGTTAGCGAGCTGATAAAAAAATTGATCTCATCGGTAACTACATCAGGCTGTGGCTTTTCTTTATCTACTTTCAATTCGGGGAAACCGGAAGGGTCGAACCTGAACAGCTTCCATTCCTTTTTACAGTATTCCAGTGCTGTGCAATGCTCTACCCAGTCGCCGCTGTTCAAATAAGTAACATCGCCTTCTTCATTGCTTACCACTCTTTTTTGCGGTTTATGAATATGCCCGCAAATAACATAATCGTATTTTTTTTGAATAGCCAGCTCTGCGGCTGTCATTTCAAAATCATTGATCTTTGCAACCGCTTTATTCACACTTTCCATTATCTTTTTTGAAAGCGATACCCTTTCACGCCCAAGGCATCTTAAAATTGTATTGATAAAACGGTTCACCAGTATCAGCGCACCATAGCCGGAGCTTCCGAGCTTAGCCAGGAATTTAGCACTCCCTTTTGTAGTATTATCAAACACATCACCATGAAATATCCAGGTCATTTTATTGTCTATTTCCAGCACCAGCTTGTCGGTTAGCATAAAATTACCCACCCTGCAGCCGGAATAGCGCCGCAGCACTTCATCGTGATTACCGGTAATATAAAATACCCTGGTGCCATTGGTGATGCAATGAATGAGTTCCTTTATAACCCCGAGATGAGCAGCGGGAAAATAACTTTTGCTGAATTGCCATGCATCAATAATATCCCCGTTGAGAATAAGAATGGAAGGAGTGATGCTTTTGAGATAAGCGGTTAATTCTTTGGCCTTGCAGCCATAAGTACCAAGGTGCACATCCGAAATAACAACAACATCTACCGGGCGTTTATCCATAAGGGATTTGTTTCTCAAATTTCTGTACTGCATGTTACTATGATATTAAGCCGGCGTTAAGAAATAGTGAGAACCCGGGTATAAGAACGAAGTTCAAAGCCTTCGGAAAGCTGATGCTTAAAATCCGTATCCCATGCAGCTAAAAAATGAAATTGGGCTACTATTTATATACCGTGTGTAATAAAAATAATGAGAAGGGGAAAAGAAATGTTTATAAATAGTAAACTTTTTTCGATAGTTTTATATTTAAAAATATTTACTTTAATGTGTTTTTATTAGTATTTGTTTATAATATAGCTGATAAACGAAATTTTTTAAAATAAAAAATGATTATTTTATAATAATTCTATATCCATTTGCATTTTAAATTTAAATTTATATATTAGTATTAATATACAAATCAATTCATGTAGAACATTGAGCTTTTCGACCCCTAATCTTTGCGAATCCTTTTTATTTATACTAAAACTACACTTATGCACAGAAAGTACTGTTACTGGCGCAAAATTTTCGTCATACTTGCACTGTGGGGATTGCCGTTTTTGGCATTGGCACAGCAGGTCATTACAGGTAAGGTCACTTCCGCTAAAGACCAGGTGCCTCTTGAAGGTATTTCTGTAACCATTAAGGGCACTACAAGGGGTACGTTCACCAGTTCAGAAGGGCAGTTTTCTATTGAGGCTGCAAGAGGAGCTGTACTGGTGATCTCCGGCGTGGGTTACAAAACCACAGAAGTTACTGTAAATGGTCCTACGCTTGCTATTGAACTTGCGGATGAATCACAGGCGCTGAGCGAAGTAGTGGTAACGGCTTTGGGCGTAAAAAGAGAGACAAAGCGGCTGGGATATGCTGTTCAGGAAGTGAAAGGCGCTGAGCTCGACAAAGCAAGAGAAACCAATTTTGTAAGTGGGTTAGCCGGCAAGGTAGCGGGTGTACAGGTAATGAGCAGTCCAAGTGGGGTAGGTGGTTCTGCCCGTGTAACCATACGCGGCGACAAATCGCTCGACATCAATAAGAATCAACCCCTGTTTGTTATTGATGGCGTTCCCATCACCAATGAGCTAACCGGCTCCAGCGGACGCGATTACCAGGAACTGGATTATGGTAACGGCGCTTCCATGATCAATCCGGATGATATTGAAACAATGACGGTACTGAAAGGCGCTAATGCATCAGCACTGTATGGTTCACGTGCTGCCAATGGTGTTATTGTAATTACTACAAAATCGGGTAAAGGCAGTAAAGGCATAGGCGTTACGGTAAATACAGGTATTACATTTGAAAGCCCGCTGGTGCTGCCTAAATTCCAAAGAGTGTACGGACAGGGAAACAATGGACTGTTCAGTTTCAATGACGGGGAAAATGGCGGTGTAAATGATGGTGTTGATGAAAGCTGGGGGCCTAAAATGGATGGCAGCCTCATAGCCCAGCACAACTCGCCCACGTCTAACGGCTTCAGGGGAGGAGATGTTTCTTTGGTTGATGACGGAGCACTTGCTACCCAGGCAGATCTTGACGCACGCGGAACAGTAACGCCAACACCTTTTGTTCCCGGAATGGATCTTAAACATTTTTACGAAACCGGCATTACTAAAAATACCAATGTATCACTGACGGGGGCAAATGATAAAGGAGATTTCAGGATTTCCTATACCCTCCTCGATCAAAAAGGGATCATCCCCAATACCGACATCAAACGCAATACTTTTGCCTTTAACGGCGGCTATAATTTTACACCTAAATTATCGGTTCGTTTAACCGCTAACTATATAAATACTACGAGCGATAATCGCCCCAATCTTACCTACGGCACGGAAAGCATTATTTATCTGTTGCATTGCTGGATGGGACAGCATGTAGACCTGAACAGTTTGAAAGATTACTGGATCCCCGGAATGGAAAACCGCCAGCAGTTCAACTTCAATTACAATTACCACGACAATCCTTATTTCAATCTGTATGAAAACACCAATAGCCAGGATGCGGGAAGGCTTTTTGGTAATATAACCCTGAAATACGATCTAACCGACTGGATCAGCATACAGTTAAGGGGCGGTACCGACTTTAACAGCGAATTGAGAAAACGCCGTCGTGCTTTCAGTACCCAGCGCTTCCCATTCGGCAGCTATCGCGAAGAAAGGGTTCGGAACAGCGAAACCAACTTCGACTTTCTTGTTTCTGCCAACAAAAACATTACCGATAAATTCAGCGTCGGACTAAACCTGGGCGGCAACAGGCAGATCAGCCAATTCAACAACTATGAAGTTACAGCACCGCAATTGCTTATTCCCGGTATTTACAGCTTAAACAATACAAGAGTTGCGTTGGTTAATTCGGTATACGACGGTAATAAAGTGATCAACAGCTTATATGGCGCAGTTCAGTTTGCTTATAACAATTACCTCTTTCTGGATGTTACTGCCAGGAACGACTGGTCGAGCGCTCTAACGCTGCCGGTGGGAGCGGATACACTAGGCAATACGGTTAATTCCTATTTTTATCCTTCCGCTTCATTAAGCGCTATTATCAGCGACATGGTTACCTTTCCTTCGTGGGTAAGCTTTGCCAAAGTAAGAACCAGTATAGCGCAGGTAGGTAATGATACCGATCCTTACCGCTTCTCTTCCAGCTACGGAAGATCTGATCCATGGGGCGATTACCCGGTTTATGGTTCTACCAGCACCTTATTGAACTACAATCTTAAACCAGAGATCAGTACTTCATGGGAAGCAGGACTGGATTGGCGCTTTTTCAACAACAGGCTGGGCATAGACTTCTCTTATTACAACATCAATACCCGCAACCAGATATTGCCATCGGTACCCATATCTATTACAAGCGGGTACTGGAACCGCGTGGTAAATGCAGGGCAAATCAGGAATTATGGCTATGAATTAATGTTAACCGGACGGCCCGTTGACGGTAAAGATTTCAAATGGGATGTAATTGTAAACTGGTCTGCTAACCGCAGTAAGGTGGTTAAGTTCGATGGAGAAATTACCGACTACCAGATGGCGAGCAGACACGGCATTACCATACGGGCCCAGGTAGGTAACCGCATGGGCGACATGTATTCCATAGGATTTAAAAAAGTAGATGATCCTTCCAGCCCTTATTTCGGACAGCAGATATTTAACAGCGAAGGCCGCTTTGTAGGAACCAATGATATAGTGAAGGTGGGTAATTATAATCCCGACTGGCTGGCCGGCATCCGCAATACTTTTACCTACAAAAACCTGAGCTTTAGCTTTTTGTTTGATGCCCGTTACGGCGGACAATTGTTTTCTGAAACGTGGGTAGTGGGGCTGGAAGCCGGACAACTGATAGAAACGCTTGAAGGAAGGGCCGATGGCTATGATCTCAGCAAAGAAGGTAACGGGTTGATTGGTAAAGGCGTTATTCAAAACCCGGATGGAACATACAGGGTAAACGATGTAAAACTTACTGCACGTGAATATCACCAGTCGCGTACAGGTAATCGTGATATTGAAGAGGGCGGTGTATTTGATGCGGATTTTATAAAGCTCAGGGAATTGAGGCTTGGATATTCTTTCTCGCCTAAAATTCTTTCAAGGATCAAAGTGAAGGGATTAAACGTTTCCATAGTTGGGCGGAATCTGGCAGTATGGACTGATGTACCGCACATTGACCCGGAAACCTCGTCGCTGGCCGGCGGTACTATTATACCGGGTGTTGAATCGGTAGGTATGCCAACAACACGGAGCTGGGGCTTCAATCTTGGATTTAACTTTTAAAACCGCCAAAACAAAACAATATGAAAAAAATTAAAAAATATGTATTTGTAGCGGCTATTGGCATGCTACTGATGCCTTCCTGTACCAAAGACTTTCAGGAAAAAAATGCTAATCCCGATGCCATTACAGATGTAACCCCCGACCTCCTTCTTACAGGTATTTTACGCTCCTCAGTTAACCAGATGGTAGATCAAAGCTGGGGTATAGGAAATATTGTTATTCAGCATACCGCCAAGATCCAGTTCGTTTCTGAAGATCGTTATACATGGGGCGACAGAAGCGGACTATGGAACAGTGTATATGACAATATGCGCAATGTACAGCTCCTGTTGTCTCTGGGTGAAAACAACAACGCACCGAATTATAAAGCAGTAGCGTTGGTTATGAGAGCATGGATGTATTCACTGGCTACCGATGCATATGGAGATATCCCTTATTCGGAAGCCACTCAGGGAATAAGCGGTATACTGCAGCCGAAATACGATTCGCAGGAAAGTATTTACGATGGTATTTTGAATGACCTGGAAACAGCAAATGCTACTTTTGACCCGGCAGCGGGTACCCTGGTTGGTGACATTATTTTTAGCGGCGATCTGAACAAATGGAAAAAATTGGCCAACTCGCTCCGCCTGCGCTGCCTGATGCGGATTTCCGATAAAAGAGATGTAAAAGCAGCCATGCAGGCCGTCGTCGCCAATCCTTCATCCACCCCTGTTTTTGAGAACAACAGCGACAATGGAACACTGCACTATCTTACCTCAGCACCCAATCAATTTCCTCTATACACTACACGGTCGGGTTCATTTGACGAGTTTCGCCTGAGCAAAACCTTAGACGAAAAATTAAAAGCGCTCGATGATCCCAGGATAGTTGTATTTGCGCAGCCCACCGATGCAGGCGGTATTTATTCGGGCGTTCCCAACGGATTGAATGAAGTGTCGGCACTTGCATACAATGGCGGGCCCAACAATATTTCCCGTGTAGGCGACCTGTTCTATAAAGGTGCCATTACACCCACCGGGCTGGATGTTGCCAAAGGATATATTATGGGATATCCCGAACTGCAGTTCATTTTAGCTGAAGCAGTAAAAAAAGGATTGGTTACTACGGGAGAAACTGCCCAATGGCATTATGAAGAAGGGATAAAGGCTGCTTTTGATTATGTTGCCACTGCCATGCCCGGCAACTATTTATCCAGAACAGGGGTTGCATACAGTGATGCAAATGCACTGGAGCTCATCGGCACTCAAAAATGGATATCGCTTTTCTTTACCGGACTGGAAGCCTGGTTCGACTGGAGAAGAACAAATATACCTGCACTGGTAGCCGGCGCCGATAATGTAAATAATAACAGAATACCCGTACGTTTCGCTTATCCCCGGAGCGAACAAACACTTAATCCCGATAACCGTAATGCTGCTGTTGGTGCACAGGGATGGAGTGAAGATACCTACAATGAAAAAGTCTGGTGGGATCAGTAGCGATCAAACACTATAATCCTTTTGGGAAACCAGAGGCTGTCGTTAATGGCAGCCTCTTTTTTTACACGGCAAATTAAGTTGCTTAAGAAGCCCGGCTCACTGTTTTCGCTTACATTTGAAAACCTGCATGTTATCATTTTTCATTCCATACAAAAGTTCACAAATCCATTGTTTGCAATGGGGAACCGGCGAAAGACCATTGCTGTGCTTTCATGGCTTTGGTGAAGTGGCTGACAGCTTTATGCTTCTGGCACGGCAAATTGAGAATAAATATACCGTTATGGCTATTGACCTTCCATTGCACGGAGAAACAACCTGGAATGAAGGCATGATGTGCACAACAGAAGATATTATCAATATCATTGACAATATACCGGCCCTCCATAACCAACAGTTTTCCCTGGCGGGATACAGCATGGGCGGAAGGGTGGCACTATCGGTATATGAGCAAATCCCGCAACGCATACAACAATTGATACTGCTGGCCCCCGATGGCTTAAAAATCAACTTTTGGTACCGGCTGGCAACACAAACTGTTTTGGGCAACCGGCTGTTCAGCCGCCTGATGAAAAAACCCGGTATTTTTTTTAATGTTACCAAAGCCCTTAACCGGGCAGGCATGATCAATACAGGTGTATACAATTACGTGCACCAGCACCTCGGTCATGCTGATAAGCGAATGCAGTTGTACATGATATGGACTACCATGCGCAAGTTAAGACCTGCTGTAAAAAATATAAAAGCGCTTGTTCAAAAGAACAATACACCCGTGTTTTTAATATACGGCCGGTACGACAGGGTAATACGCCATAGTACAGGCATTTCTTTTAAAAAAGGTATGGAAGATCTTTGCACACTGCATGTCCTGCCCTGCGGCCACAGGATATTGCACGAAAAAAATACAGCGGCCATCGCAGCTTTATTACAGTAAACACAATTTACCCTAATTTGTGCGCATGATAATCTTTATCATAAGCGTTGCTTTATTGGGTGCTTATTATTTCCTTATACACTATTACCACCGTTCGTGGAAACAGATTCCGGATTTCGGCTACGGTTCAGCAAATGACTTCCCGGCTACAGAGAAAATTTCCGTGATCGTTCCGGCACGCAATGAAGAAGCCGTAATTGAACAATGCATCGTATCCTTATTACAACAATCCTATCCAAAAGAACTGCTTGAAATTATTGTTGTGGATGATCATTCAACCGATGGTACTGCCGGTATTGTAAAGCAATACGGCAAACAAGGCATTCTGCTCATACCACCCCGTGAACAACCAGGCGCCCAACACACCGCCTTTAAGAAAAAAGCCATTGAAGCTGCTATACAGGCGTCTACCGGCACCCTGATCGTTACCACCGACGCCGACTGCATTTTTCACAGAGACTGGATTAAAACCATCGCTGCTTTTCATCAATACAGCAAAGCGGTTTTTATTGCGGCGCCGGTTAAAATAAAACCAGCCAATTCACTCCTTTCTGCTTTTCAAAGCATAGACTTTGCCATTCTGCAGGGTATAACTGCGGCTTCCGTATATAAAAAATTTCACAACATGTGCAATGGCGCCAATCTTGCTTATGAAAAAACAGTTTTCAATGAAGTGAACGGCTTTAAAAACATCGACCATATTGCTTCCGGTGATGATATGTTGCTTATGCAAAAAATATATAGCAAATCCCCCGGTGGGATCGCTTACCTTAAAGCAGCAGCGGCCATCGTGGAAACTTCGCCTGCCCATGACATGAAAGCCTTTTTTAACCAGCGCATCCGCTGGGCCAGTAAAACGGGGCAGTATAACGACAAGCGCATTGTGTTTGTACTTGCACTCGTATATATCATTAACCTGTGTCTTTTTATTTTATTGGCCGGAAGCATAGTGCAGCCCGGTTGGCTGTTGTTTTTTGCAGTGGCTGTTTTCTATAAAACACTTATCGAATGGAACTTTGTAAAAGAAGTATTGAAGTATTTTAATCTTCAACACTTAATGTGGGGGTTCCCTTTGTTCCAGCCATTGCATATAACC
Source organism: Agriterribacter sp. (assembly GCF_035444585.1). Lineage (GTDB taxonomy): Bacteria > Bacteroidota > Bacteroidia > Chitinophagales > Chitinophagaceae > Agriterribacter. The sequence continues at coordinate 19,235 of NZ_DAOMOZ010000022.1, read as the reverse complement.
TATACCGTTATCGCCGGCTTTTTGGGAAGCTTCGGCAGTTACGAATGGAAAGGAAGAAAGGTAAGATGAGGGGAATGAAAAAAGAGTGGCCGGTACGCGACGAGAGTGTGCACTCCTTTTCTGCTCATAGCCTCTTCGAATTTCGTCCCGCACGTGCAGGATCCGGATTTGAAATTTAAATTTTATTTGTTTCTTGCTATTTGCCTTTTGGTGCTTTGTATACCATTCGGATTTTGAGATTTCGGCTTCGGGCTTTATCATTTGGAAATTTCGCCTTCTCATTTCAGAAATTAGTATTTTACGCCGTGCAAAACGCATCACCTACTTTTTTTCAGTCTGCATGGAAAAGATTGCGGAAAAACAAAGGGGCTGTTTTTGGGCTTTGCATTATTGCTTTAGCCGTATTAACAGGCCTCGGCGCTTATGTGCTTGCCCCCGATCATTCGCCGAACGCCAACAGGATGACCCTGGAAATTGGTGGCCAAAAGCCGGGGTTCAGCATGTTGTTTCTTAAAATACCCAAAGATAAAGCTGTAGAAAAAGCCGGTATCGTTGAAAGACTGCTCAACGGGCAGGAGGATGCGTATGATTATATACCTGTTCGCTCATGGCGGCAGGCCGGCGACAGTATTGTTGTGCAGCAATACATCGATGAAGACATAGAAGAACGGCATTCATATAATATTAAAAACCTGAATGCACATCCTGCCTCACTGATCGTTCATAAAACCTATTGGCTGGGCACCGATAAATTCGGGAGGGATATTCTCAGCCGGCTGATCGTTGGGGTTCGGGTAAGCCTTGCCGTTGGGCTGATCGCAGTTGTCATTTCCCTGTCTATCGGTATCGTACTGGGGCTCGTTGCCGGGTATTATGGCGGCAGAACGGATAACATCATTATGTGGTTCATTAACGTGGTGTGGAGCATGCCTACCCTTCTGCTGGTATTTGCCATTACCCTGGCGCTGGGCAAAGGGTTCTGGCAGGTATTTATTGCCGTTGGATTAACCTTATGGGTAAATACAGCAAGGATCATTCGTACACAGGTAATGAGTATCCGCGAACTGCAATATATTGAAGCGGCAAAAGCCCTCGGCTTTACCAATGCAAGGATCATCTTCCGGCATATACTGCCCAATGTGCTGGGGCCGGTAATGGTAATGGCTGCTTCCAATTTTGCATCGGCTATCGTTATCGAAGCGGGACTGAGTTTTTTAGGCATTGGCGTTCAGCCATCACAGCCCAGTTGGGGACTGATGATCAAGGAAAATTACAATTTCATCATCACTCATAATCCATTGCTGGCCATATCGCCGGGTATTTGTATAATGCTCCTGGTGCTGGCTTTTAATTTATTGGGCAATGGCCTGCGGGATGCGCTGGATGTGAGGGGGAAGTTGTAAGAACAGTGGTAAGTGGTAAGATCGGCTATCGGGTGATCTTTGTGCTGATAACTCATAGTCCGCTGCTGACAGCCTTAGGGTTTTTGGATTTATGGTTTTTAGTTTTTTGTTTATCGTTGTATTTCCTCGGATTTCCCGTTTCGGATTTGAATTTTTCTTGTCATGGTGCGGTACGAACCACCTGTATACAATTTGTTTTTAGTGCTTTGCTAATTACAACGGCCCTACCTGCACATTACGGTTAAAGCTTTCTTCAAGCGATATCAGTGTTTCGGTTCGTTCAATACCTTTAATTTTTTGCAATTCATCGTGCAGCACATGCCGCAACTGGGTGATATCCCTGCATACAATTTCTATGAACATACTGTAGTTGCCGGTTGTATAATTAAGCCTTACAATTTCCGGGATTCTTTTCAGGTCCTTGGCTACGGTATCGTATAAAGAGCTTTTCTCAAGGTAAATGCCTACAAAAGCCGTAATATCATAGCCCAGTTCTTTCAGCTCCACGTTAAGCCGTGTGCCTTTTACGATACCGCTTTCCTGCAGTTTTTTGATGCGTACATGTATAGTGCCCCCGGATACTGAAAGATTTTTTCCCAGGTCGGCATACGAGATCCCTGCATCTTCCATCATAGCCGATATGATCTGCAGGTCTAATTTGTCTAAATTTATTTTTGACGCCATTTTACCCAGATTTATCTACATAATACTACAATTTATTGATACAGGCAGGAAAAAAATAGTTGCTGGTAAGAAAATATTAAAAAGAATCCGGGCAAACCCGCAGTGAAATCAGGATATTAAAGAAACAAAGCAGGAACCACCAATCAGTTTCCGTTACACGAAGAAAAGCTCAATCACGCTCACTTCTCACTTCTCACTTTTCACCTCTCACTTTACACCATTCACTATTCACTTCCTAACTCCATTCCTCCCACTTCTTCTCGTTCTTTTTATTAACCCTGGCGGCAATAATAACGCTGATCTCGTATAAAAGAAAAAGCGGAACGCAAACGATCATCTGGCTTCCCCAGTCGGGTGAAGGTGTAATAATGGCGGCAAGCACCAGCAAAGCTATATATGCATACTTGCGGTAGGTGCGTAAAAATCCCGCTGTAAGCAAACCCACTCTTGCCAGCACCCACGAAGCCATCGGCAGCTCAAAAGCAACGCCCGAACCCAGGGTAATGTCAATAATGGAATCCAGGTAATCATTCAGCATAGGCTTATAATCCAGTATATGCTGAGAACCCAGTGTGTAGTTATACAGGAAATTAAAAGTAAAAGGCGCTAATAAAAAATAACCAAATGCTGCTCCCAGGAAAAAGAAAAAAGAAACCCAGAAAATAATGCCTCTGGTGTGTTTGAGTTCCTGTTCTTTTAATGCAGGTTTTACAAAACGCCAAACTTCCCAGCACAAATAAGGGAATGCTGCTAAAATACCGCCCACCGCCGCAATGGAAATACTCGACATGAATTTCCCACTCACAGTAGTAACCTGTATATTCATTGAAATGGGAGGCATGCATAAAGAATCGCCCATGCCTATATTATGACTTAATGCACAGAACAGTTTGTAAGAAATAAAACCCTCCTGGGTAGGCCCCATGATCACTTTATCAAATATCCAGTCGATATTAAGGAAGATGGTAATGGCAAAAACCAGTACCGCCACTACAGAACGTACAATATGCCAGCGGAGGGCCTCCAGATGGTCTATAAAACTCATTTCCGCGTCATCGGCATCCTGCTGCCCCCTGATCCGTTTGAAAAATGTTTTCCTTTGTGATTCTATTGCCAATGCATTAAAAATTGAGGTAGCAAACCTAACGAAAAAACTGATCTCACCCATAATTGTACCAATCCTCATTTTTATGAGCGGGGAAATAAAAACCGCTATTGAGCCGCTTTAACAATTCGGTTGCAAAACCCAGCCTGGTTTTTTCTCTTTTTCGTTACCCTTTGTTCGCGGTGCTTTTCAATTATCAGTAAATAATACCATAAAAGATGCCTAATCTTCCATAAAAAGACCGGCATACCAGGTAATTTTGCACATATTCAAGTACAATCATGGCAAAGCCCATCTATCCTACTTTTGATATTCACAACCTCATTGCCAACAAATCGCACGATAACCTGTTGAACGCCGACCGGTTCAAAGGATACCTCAGCAGCAACCCACATCTTGAAGTAGCCCATAATCACGCTTTTTATCATTTGGTGTACTTCACGGGGGGCTCGGGCGAACACGTGATAGACTTCGTAACATTCCCCGTCCAAAAAGGGATGATCTATTTTATGCGGCCCGGGCAGATACACAAGTGGTATTTTAATGAAGGGGTAGATGGCTATACCGTAAACTTCTCTTCTACCTTTTTCGATCAGTTGTTCATCAACTCCAATTTAATTGACCAGTTTTCTTTCTTCGATCAAATTGCAGCGCACCAGGTGTTGTTGCTAAAAGCAGAGACACAACGAAAGGTTGAGCAAATTTTTGAAGCGATTTTGTGCGAACAATCCGAAAAACGGGTCTCCTCGAAATTGATGATCGCTACTTTACTGCTGCAATTGTTTTTAACAGTAGAAAGAGAGAACCCAAAAACCATAAAGGAGGAACCTGCGGGTTACAATTCGGTCATCCTGCGCAACTTTCAAAAGCTTATTGAAGATAATTTCAAATCCATAAAGCTCCCGAAAGCGTATGCCGGGTTGCTGTATATTACCCCCAACCACCTGAACGCTTTGTGCAAGGATTACCTGGGCATTTCTGCCGGAGAAGTGATCCGGAACAGGATCATACTGGAAGCAAAGCGCCTGCTGATCAATTTCGATTTATCGGTAGGAGATATCGCACAGGAGCTCAACTTCCCGGATAACTCCTATTTCGTAAAATTTTTTAAAAAATATACCCATACAACGCCGGAGGCTTTTCGAAACAAAAATTACAAACAACATTAAAACAAAATGATGTCAGCACCATTGAACAATAAAAAACCTTCACTCCTGGTAAGCATGTGTAAAACGCAATGCCCGCGCTGCCGCCGGGGTAAAATGTTCACGCACGCTAATCCCTACCACCTGAAACATTTCATGAAAATGAATGAGAAATGCGGGGTCTGCGGACAACATTTTGATCTTGAAGTAGGATTTTATTACGGCACAGGTTACGTAAGCTACGGACTGGCCATTGCCATAAGTGTAGCTACCCTGATATTGTGGGCCGTTACCATAGGGATATCGGTTCATGATTCGAGGGTGCTGTACTGGCTCATTTTTAATGCACTGTTGCTGGTTGTATTACAGCCCTATTTAATGCGCCTTGCCCGCACCATGTGGTTGTCCTTGTTTGTTGGATACGATCCGCAATGGAGCGAAAAACCTGCTGAAGCACCGGAAAGAATAAATGACAGCATTAAGAACAACTGGTAGCAATAAAGCAGGCAGTGTAAATACCCTATAGTTTTAGTAGAATAACTAAAAAGTACCATAATCGAAGTATAAAGCACCACAAATAAAAAGCATCGGAGTGTAGCTTTACAACCTGCTTTTTATACTATTTGAACATAAAAAAAAATACCATGAGTTTAAGATTAGGCGACACAGCACCGAACTTTAAAGCGGTTACATCGAAAGGAGACATTGATTTTTATGAATTCCTCGGGAATAGCTGGGGCGTTCTGTTTTCGCACCCTGCCGACTTTACCCCTGTTTGCACTACAGAATTGGGGCGGACAGCGCAATTACAGCGTGAATTTGACAAACGCAATGTAAGAGTGCTGGCGGTAAGTGTTGATCCGGTTGACAAACATCTTGGATGGATCGGTGATATCAACGAAACGCAAAGCACCAATGTGGAATTTCCTCTGATCGCGGATGATGATAAAACCGTGTCGGGACTATACGATATGATCCATCCCAATGCTTCAGCAACAGCAACAGTGCGTTCTGTATTCGTTATTGGCCCCGACAAAAAGATAAAACTCACTTTAACCTATCCCGCATCCACCGGAAGAAATTTTCTTGAAATTTTACGTGTAATTGATTCCCTGCAATTAACGGCAAATCATAGCGTGGCAACTCCGGCCGACTGGAAGCAGGGGGAAGATGTTATTATATCCACAGCCATAAAAACAGAAGATGCATTAAAGAAATTCCCGAAAGGCGTTAAAGAAATAAAACCCTATTTGAGATATACAGCTCAGCCAGCTATTGATTGATCCTTTTTTATTGCGTACCCCGCAATTTATACGATACGCAGACAGGAATTATTGATACATCACAGTAAGGGAAGATGAATTCATAGGAAGATCGAATGCGGAATATAGCAGTATGTTCCGCATTATTTTTTCGCCATGCTTTTTAAATCACGCCGGCTCATCTCCTGTTCAACTGCTTATTATACATTGCAGCCTTATCATTGTTGCCTAACCTTGCTGCAGCCAAAGCAGCACCTTTAAGACTGTTCCTCCGGTTGGGGCACCGTTTCAGGCTGGTTTCATAGGCATGCAGGGCCTCCCTGTTCTTTCCGAGGGCCAGCAACAGGTCGCCCTCCAGTTCCCTTGCAGGGATCACTTCACCCGGCGTTACCGGATGTTTTTCTGTACCATCTTCCATGTCAGCAGCTTCCGACATTAGCGCTATGGCTTCTTTCTTTTTCCCGCCGGCATAACTGATCCATGCTTCTGCCGCTTTTACCTGCACAAGAACCTGGTTGGCCTTATAATCATCTTTTGCATTCAGTAACACCGACTGCAATGAGCGCAGGCGCTGTAGATCTTCCCCGGCTGCTGTAAGCTTTCCGGTATGCACTGAGCCCAGCACCCGGGCAAAATGCACAATGGCTTTTTCCCAGGCATATTTATCGCTATTGAAAGCAGCAATAGCAGTATCCAGTTCGGCAGCCTCTTCCCAGCGTCTCAGTTCGAGGGCGTAACGGGCCGGTATAGCTGCAGTTGCATAGCTGGCCGAAAAGTTTTCGGCTAAGGAGCCGGCGATGGTGCCCAGGTAATCTACCTGCATTTTTGCAGCGCTATCCTGCCCGTTTTGCAGGTAGGCGTATACGAGGTAATCCATGGCATGCAGTTCCGATCCCGGGTGCACTTTCATTTTTAAGCTTGCGGCATAGCACCTGGCCGCATCAGCCGAAGCAAGGTTCGACCGGATGGCTTCGTCCCATAACCCCAGCCGGGTAAAAATATGCGATGGCATATGCAGGGCATGAGCCGACGACGGCGCAATGGAAGCATATTTACGCGCTGCCGGTAAAGCTTTTTCGGCCAGTTCGGGATAATCATACGTATGGATGATATAATGTACAATACCCGGATGATCGGGTTGCCCGGGATAAAGCGCATTGAGGATTTCACCGGCTTTTTTTTGATGCGCATATGTTTTATCACGGGGATCTGCTGTAGCATCCAGTGCCAGTGCATAAAATATGGCCGCTTCTTTGTCGGCGGGGTTACCCACATAAATTTTTTCCATCGCTTTCTCATAATGCTCTGCCCTGGTACGGTGATCCTGCTGCTCCCGGTTATGGAAGAAATCATAGATCGCGTTTATATATTCATTCTCCCTTTTATTTTTACCTTTCAATGAAGCTGCGATCTCACTGGCTTTGGCGCCTTTCTCCAGTTCATCCTTATTGGGCGGGCTCCAGAGCGGGTGGAAGTTGCTCATGGCCACCCCCCAGTATGCCATTGCACAGTTGGGGTCCATATCAATTACTTTGGCAAATGCTTTCTCGGCCTCTTCATATTCAAAAGAATGCAGCAGGGCCAGGGCGAGGTTAAAGCTGTCTTTAACTTCCCGGGTGGCCAACAATGCAAAAGCAACATTACCAAACTGCTCCTTTGCCGGGCCGCAAGTCAAAATATCTCCTCTGCGCAGGTCGGTAATAGATGTGATGTTTACTGCCTGAGTGGTAGAGTTTTTGTTTTTACAGGCTGGTATTGCAATGCCCGCCAATGCCAGGAAGAATAAATAAGGCGCTTTCATTTTGCTGATTTGAAAGATGAAGAATGGTCTGCCTGCCAATACATCCAGCAGCCGTGAAAATTCCGGGGGAGGCTTTATAACCCTGCGTAAGATCCATTATCCAAAGCAGGTAAAGTTAATACAATTTTGGGGGGAGTTTGTATGGTCCCTGCTTTTACATTTACGGATATAACACCCGAAATTTTAATCCTCATTGCAGAAATTGATGAATTCAAAGGCGCATGGCGTGCCCTGGGACAATTGGCTCCTGCGCAACTCACTTCGTTGAACATTCTTCAGGCCCGCTAAAGAGGTCCCGAGCGGATTCGAACCCGGTGCGTAATCGGATTAAAAGCTATAAATTGCTACAAAAGGTTACAAAAGGTTACAGTTCGACCCCTGTAGCTTAACATGAAAGCCTTGATTAAACGAAAGCTTCTGTAGTTGTTTGTACCAACATTATTGGATAACTTTTGATGGTGATTGATATGGGTATCGTCATTACATAACGACGATTTTATTAAAAACTGTACCCTATTCTGTACCCTATGGAGGAAATAAAAATCCCCAAACGCTTTTCTGTATTGCATTTGGGGCTACTTATTGGGTGGTGTGGGGCGGGATCGAACCGCCGACACAAGGATTTTCAGTCCTTTGCTCTACCGACTGAGCTACCGCACCGCAATGCTCCTTTCTTTTAAAAGGGGCAGCAAAAATAGGGCTTTCCGGTTTAACAGCGAAAAATAAACCATAAAGTTATGGTTTTCTGTATTTCTAAACGGAAGGAAGGTGTAGGGTGTAAGGCCTTATACCCTATACCTTATACCTCTCCTGCTACATTCCGTACTGATTCAAAAACTTGATGCGCATGATCTTCAACTGCTCCCAGGTAAAGTTCCCCTCGCTCAGCTCCTGCTGGGCTACCTGCAGGGATGAAGTTTCGCAGTTTTTAAAATATTCCAGTATATCTTCCTGGTCGTATTCGTCAACCATTTCTCCTATGGCGTAGTCAAGATTAAGCTTGGTGCCACTGGCAGCAATAGCTTCCATTTCTTCCAGCAAGGCATCCAAACGCAGGTCCTTGTTTTTGGCAATGGCCTCCAGAGGAATTTTTTTATCGGTTTGCTGTATAATATACACTTTCAGCCCGCTCTTGTTCACCACGCTCTTCATCACAAAATCATCGGGGCGTTCAATATTATTTTCTTCTACATAGCGGGCGATCAGCTCTACGAACGGTTTCCCATAACGCAATGCCTTCCCTTTACTTACCCCCTGGCATTTTTCAAGCTCGGTTACGGTGGTAGGATACAAGGTTGCCATATCCTGCAAAGAGGTTTCCAGGAAAATTACAAAGGGCGGCAGTCCTTTTTTCCTGGCCTCCTTTTGCCGTATTTCCTTCAGCATTTCAAACAACTTATCATCCGTGCCCCCCGCCGATGCCGATTCAGCTCCATCATCATCATCTGCATCTGCTTCTTCAAACAAATTGTTGAGCACGATCTTAAATGATGTGGGTTTCTTAAGGAACTTCTCGGCTTTAGCGCTCAGCTTCAGCACGCCATATTCTTCAATATCCTTTTGCAGCAAATCTTCCAGCAGCATTTGCCGTATCAGGGAATTCCAGTAGTACGGAGGCTGATCATTTCCTATCGCAAATTCATTTATGGCTCCATGGCGGTACATATTGATCTGCGGTGTAAGCCTGCCAATGATAATGTTCACCACATAATCCGTAGCGAAACGTTCGTCTAATTTTTTCACTACTTTCAATACCTTCACCGCATTATCTTTGGCTTCCACTCTTTCTTTCGGATGCAGGCAGTTATCGCAGCTCCCGCAATTTTTATCGCCATAATCTTCACCAAAATAACTCATCAGCACTTTACGCCGGCAAACGCCTGTTTCGGCAAAAGCCACGGTTTCATTGATCAACTGGGCGCCCACTTCTCTTTCGCTCAGCGGCTTATCGCGCATCAGGTGTTCCAGCTTTGCAACATCCTTATGCGAATAATACAATATACACTTCCCTTCCAGTCCGTCGCGGCCGGCACGGCCGGTTTCCTGGTAATAATTCTCAATTGATTTTGGAATATTATAGTGGATCACAAAACGGATATCGGGCTTGTCAATACCCATACCAAAAGCAATGGTGGCTACGATCACCTGCACATCTTCATTCATGAACAGATCCTGCCTTCCCGCCCTCAGCTTGCTGTCGAAGCCTGCATGGTAAGCCACAGCCTTAATACCGTTCGCTACCAGTATATCTGCCAGTTCTTCCGTGGTTTTACGGTTAAGGGTATAAATGATACCGCTTTTCCCTTTCATGTTTACAATGAACCGCACAATGCTTTTAATGGTTTGATCCTTGCTGATCTTGGGCTGTATTTCGTAATACAGGTTGGCGCGGTTAAAAGAAGAAATAAATATTTTAGGGTCATTAAGACCGAGGTTCTTTACGATATCGCTCTGTACTTTAGGCGTTGCGGTTGCGGTAAGCGCTATAACCGGAATGTTGGGATTGATCTCTGTCATCATTTCCCTCAGCCTGCGGTATTCCGGCCTGAAATCGTGCCCCCATTCAGAAATACAATGGGCTTCATCAACAGCAAAAAACGAAAGCTCCAGGTTGCGGAAAAAATCAAGGTTCTCCTGCTTGGTGAGCGTTTCCGGCGCCACATACAACAACTTGGTATCACCGTTCAGCAGGTCGTCGTGCACCTCCTTTATTTCTTTTTTGTTTAAAGTGGAATTTAAAAAATGTGCTACATTGTCTTTGCTGCTGTAGCCCCGAACCAGGTCAACCTGGTTTTTCATTAATGCTATAAGCGGTGAAACAACAATAGCGCAACCGGGACTGATGATGGCAGGAAGCTGGTAGCATAAACTTTTGCCGCCACCGGTTGGCTTTATAACAAAGGTATCATTGCCTGCAAGCAGGCTTTCAATGATGGTTTCCTGGTTCCCTTTAAATGAATTAAAGCCGAAATATTCCTGCAGGCTGGCTTTAAGGTCTATGGTTTTTTTTGCTGCTCTGGTTTTGCTGTTTCCTTTATTTTTCCTGGTTGGGGATCCTGCTTTTGCAGATGGCTTTTTTGTTGCTGTTGGCATGTCTGTCTGTTTTCCTTCGCACCCTAATGATTCCTTATTGTGTGTTTTAAAAAAGTGAACGAAGTTACTATATTAACCGCTATCACGAAAGTTAATATACACTTATGTGAGGGGTTAAGAATGTATTTAATTAAATTTCATAAGTTATGAAATATACGGCATATAAAAAAATATAGGGCCCCCTTTTGTAAAAAAGTGCCATTGCAACCCCTTGTTTTGTTAACCAGTATTTTTAAATTAGGTTTGCGGAAACTACAAATGAGATCAACTGATATTCAGGCAATTGCCAAACGAACAATCTTACTGGAATCGGAAGCCGTTCAACAATTATCCGGATTTATCAATGCGCAATTCGAAGAAATTGTAAAAAAAATCGCGGCATGTACAGGAAAGGCAGTGATCAGCGGTATTGGCAAAAGCGCCGTTATAGCCCAAAAAATCGTGGCCACCTTTAATTCAACAGGAACCCAGGCTTCCTTTTTACATGCGGCAGACGCTATACACGGCGACCTCGGGATGGTACGCGAAGACGATATCATATTGATCATAAGCAAAAGCGGTGAAAGTTCAGAGATCAAATTGCTGCTGCCTCTTATAAAAAACTTTGGTAATCCTGTTATTGCAATGACGGGAAACCCTGATTCTTATCTGGCTGCAAACGCCGATTATATTTTAAATACAACGGTTGAACAGGAGGCCTGTCCCAATAACCTGGCGCCCACCACAAGTACAACTGCGCAACTGGCAATGGGTGATGCGCTTGCGGTTTGCTTAATGGAATACAATGGCTTTACAAGCGATGATTTTGCCAAATTTCACCCCGGCGGTATGCTGGGCAAACGCCTGTATTTAAAAGTAAGTGACCTGTTTATGAAAAATACCCGCCCGCAGGTGCAGGAAAACAGCAAACTAAAGGAGATCATTGTAGCCATCACTCAAAACCGCATGGGCGCCACTGCTGTTATAAAAGACGGAGTCATTGCCGGAATTGTTACAGATGGAGACCTGAGGCGCATGCTTCAAAAAGAAGAGAACTTATCGGGCATTACGGCGAAAGATATCATGAGCAGGCAGCCGAAATGTATTGAAGAAGACCAGTTGGCGGTGTCGGCGCTGGATATGATGAGAAAAAACAATGTAAGCCAGTTGCTGGTAACCCGCAACGGACTTTATGCAGGAGTGTTACATTTGCATGACCTGATACGGGAGGGGATCATTTAATGACCGGATTGGTAAGTTCATTGAATGGCAGGCGTCATAACCATTGAGAAAAGATTTTTTACGACTTTAATACTTCAGGAGCAGTCATGAATAAAAATCATTACGTAGCCATTATGGCCGGTGGGATCGGAAGCCGGTTTTGGCCCATGAGCAGAACGGCTTTACCCAAACAGTTCCTGGATATTTTAAATACGGGTAAAACGCTGATACAGGAAACCTTTGACCGCTTTTCGGATTTTATACCAAAAGAAAATATATTCATTATTACTTCCGATGAATATATTCCCATTGTAAAAAAACAATTGCCCGAAGCGATTCCTGAAAATATCCTGGGAGAGCCATCGCGCAAAAACACTGCGCCGTGCATTGCTTATATCTCCTATAAGCTCAAAGGTATTAATCCCAACGGATGCCTGATCTGTGCGCCCTCTGATCATTTGGTGCTGGAGCATATTGCGTTTAAAAAAGTATGTTACGAGGCATTGAATTTTGTTCGTCAAAACAATGCCCTCCTCACTTTGGGCATCAAACCCAACAATCCCAATACAGGTTACGGGTACATACAAATTGAGCAGTATGAAGTGAGTGATAATGTTTATAAAGTAAAAACGTTTACAGAAAAGCCCAGCTTGGAAATAGCAAAAACATTTTTGGCCAGTGGCGAATTCCTGTGGAATGCCGGTATTTTTGTGTGGAAAGTAAAAAACATAATCCAGGCATTTGAAAAATACCTCCCCGAGATCCATGAACTGTTTACAGCAGAAGAAACTGCATTGAATACGCCTGCAGAAAAAAAAGCGATTGCAAGGATTTATCCGCAATGCACCAATATATCCATTGATTATGGCATTATGGAAAAAGCAGATAATGTGTATCTCATCCCTTCCAGCTTTGGATGGAGTGACCTGGGAACATGGAATTCGGCCTATGAAAACATGGAAAAAGATGAAAACGCCAACGCTGTTTCAGCCACCAATATTATGCTCTTTGACGCAGAAAAAAACATTGTTACTGCAAAAAAAGATAAGCTGGTGGTATTGCAGGGACTCAAAAATTATATTGTAATTGATACGGGCGATGTGCTGCTGATCTGCGACAGGAACAAAGAGCAGGAAGTAAAGGAATATGTTTCACAGATCAAGATCGCCAGGGGCGACAAATATCTTTAGAACAATCGGGTTGGCGATCAGGTGTCAGCGATCAGCTATCAGGTGTTGTCACCAACTACGAATTCCAATCGCTCATACCTGAAAGCTGACTGCTGAAAGCCCACCTGTTCATGTTGCGATGTTTTTCTGTGTTGCAAATACTATGAAAGGGCAGTGATGAGCCCCTTAATAATTGCTCCTGCTTTTACCGCTTCAAAAATCCTTGCTTCACTGCTGCCGTGCTGCAAAACAGATTGCTCATGCGAGGATACGCACATTTCGCAACCGTTGATGGCAGAAATAACAAGGCTCACCAGTTCAAAGAATTCCTTACCCAGCAACGGGTTCATCATCACGCTCATTTTAATTCCCGCAGGCTGGTTGTTGTAAAAATCCTTTTGCATGAAATGCCTGAACCGGTAAAATACGTTATTGGTATTCATAAGCGAAACGATCGCGGTAATTTCCGCTATTTCCGCTTCACCGGCTCCTTCTTCTTTTGCCTGGCTGGTAAAGCTTTCTTTGAGCAGGTCAAATTTTTCATTGATCGCAACGGCCAATCCTAATAATAAAGCTTCTTTTTTGTTCAAATACTGTGTGTTGTTCAATGCATTGCTTACATTGATCTTGAGATCTTTGATATAACGCGGTGCGGCATTTGCCAGCGCCTCCATATTTACAGACGGTTCATGATCCTGCAACTGCAGATCATTCAACAGGTTATTCAAAGTTTCATTTTGTATTGCTACTGTTTCAGACATGCTATTTTATTTTTAATGGATAATACAGCGGGCGAATTGCCCGACATTCACAACTCACAACTCACCATTCACTACTCACTACTCACTATCCTAATTCAAATTCAATTGTCTGGTCAGTGTTTCTTCACCTTTCTTCCAGTTGCAGGGGCATAGTTCGTCTGTTTGTAATGCATCCAGCACCCTAAGCACTTCCTGCACATTACGTCCAACGTTCAGGTCATTTACGCTCACCCAGCGGATGATGCCCTGCGGATCTATAATGAATGTGGCGCGATAGGCTACTTTTTCATCTTCAGTTAAAATTCCCAGCGCTTCAGCAAGCGATTTGGAAGTATCGGCAAGCATGGGAAATTTTAATTCACGGAGATCAGCGTGATCCTTTCTCCAGGCCAAATGAACAAATTCAGAATCGGTAGAGGCACCGATCAGCACGGTATCCCTGTCGGCAAACTCACTGTTCTTTTTATTGAATTCCGCTATTTCGGTAGGACATACAAAAGTGAAATCCTTAGGCCACCAGAACAGCACGGTCCATTGATCCTTGGCAGCAGCGTAATCATTGGTAACGTCAATAAATTCCTTTCCTTTTTCGGTTGATACAACGGCTTTTTTTTGAAATGCGGGAAGCATACTCCCTACGGATAATACACGATTGCTCATATTTATTTAAATTAAATTTTTTTACAACGAGTGAAATAAACGCGATCAGACTTTTCTATGGCAGGAAATGCGGCCGGTTGGAGCTTATCGTTGGTGGTGCAAATGTACTTCAAATAACTATAGGCGTTAATAATGATTACTTATGTCCGTATAAGTTATTTCTATGAGCATAAAGTATAGCCCGGTTCCTGATTCATAACGATTACCTTAGCCACTTATCTAATGGTTTTACTGTTGATGAAGTTGTCCTGTGCGGATCAATAAGCATTTTGCTCAATGCTTTAGCCAATAGAGGCCCACATAAAAATCCTTTTGTGCCCAACCCGTTAAATATTGCCGCAGACGGCATTGCAGGATGAATTCCTGCTAAGAACTGTTGGCCCTCAGTGGTGGGCCGTTCTGCCACAACATGATCAACTACCTTAAAAGGAACAGTGAGCCATTGACGCAGCAGCGCTTCTGTTTGCATGCGCCAGCCTGGATCGGGTGATAGATCACTGAACGCCCACCGGTAATTGCTGCCGCACCACCATAGATCTTTAGCAGCAGGCACCAAACGAATGCCGTAATGATATATGTAGGAGCCTGGCAGATCCGGAACGGACAACAATAGTGCTTCACCCCTGTTTCGGGTAAAGGGCAGCTTTTTAAAAAGAGGATTGTTTATGGCTTTCGCCCCTTCGCAGAAAATAATTTTCTCAGCCCGTATCTCTTTAAAAGCCACACCTCCGGGTGCTATTACGCATTCATCAGCATGAAAGAATTCCTCTTTAAGAAGATTTTTGCTTTTCAGAAAACCAGACCAGGCCGATAATAATTGTTCAGCATATATTTTCCATACCGGCGCTACCTTAACTACATCATATTTACTGGCAAAGGAACGGTTCACCCGTGCAATATCTTCACGGCCCGGCGGGTGTACATATCCGGAAGAATACGATCGTGCTTTTTTGAATAGTTCCTTTTGTCTTTCACCATGAAAAACCAGCATGGACATTTCTTTTATTAAAGAAACGCCAAGATCCTTTTCCAGGTCCCTGTATGTTTGCAGCGCGGTGGAAATATAACTTTCATGCTCATGCACTGTTGTCCACCGGTTTACATTTATGGGATTAATAATGGCGCCGGCAACCAGGCTCGCTTTTGAAATATTATGTGGTTCATCTATAAGAAAGAAGGATCTGTCCTGCTTCCAAAATTCATAACTCAGCAATGTACCCGCTATACCCTGGCCTATAATAAGGTATTGAGGATGCATACAAAATGATCAACTGATGATGTAGAGTTTGGCGTAGTTCAACATGATCTTTTTCTCACCATTGTGCTCAAATTTTATAAGCGCAACCGGGTTCTGGGCACTACCTTCAACTTTTATTACTTCGCCAAAGCCAAATTTCTGATGCTCTACTTTTTGTCCCGCCTGCAAACCCGAAATATCACTCGCTGTAAAGCCGGGTGAAGGCTGATGCTCTTTGAGCTTGTTCTGAGGCCGGGGACCAATATAAGCCGGGGCAGCATCCTTTTTTTTACCGGGCGGAGCCCCATATTGCTTTTCGGCCTGCCAGGCGGTTGACCGCGACGTATCACTGAAGGCGCCTCCCCTCATCCGTTCAAAAGCAGAAGTCCGTAACCCGTTCCGGGCACCGCCTCCCGCAAAGCTCCTGTCTAAATATTCTTCAGGTATTTCATTGATAAAACGGCTGGGTTCATTTTGTATAAGGCTACCGAAACGGTAACGCGAATTGGCATGTGTGATCCACAGCTTTTGCTTTGCCCTGGTAACTACCACGTAAAACAACCGCCTTTCTTCCTCCAGCTCTTCGCGGGAATTGATGCTCATGGCATTGGGAAAAAGGCTCTCTTCCAGTCCCGCTGCAAACACACAACCAAATTCCAGTCCTTTTGCGGCATGTATGGTCATCAGTTTTACTGTATCGGCATCGGCATTTTTATTATCGGCATCCGTTAATAAAGTAATTTGCTGCAGGTAGGCGCCCAAGCTTTTGTCTTCGGGCTCCGGTACTTCGATAATCTCATGCGCATCCTGACCAGACTGTGTATTTACTTCATTTGCCGATGCTGCAGGAACATCATCAGCCGGCGCCGGCTGACCGGCTGCCATTTCATCTTCGTTCGCCTGGAGGGAATCGCTTTCTACCCATTCCTTAATGGAGTTCAGCAATTCCTGTATGTTCTCATATCTTGCTACACCTTCGGTGCTTTTATCATTGAACAATTCTTTTACAAAATTGGTTTGCTTGCCTACATGCACGGCCACTTCGTATGCATTTTTGTGCTGCAGCATGCTGGAAAAACTCCTGATCATGAGCACAAAATTTTCAATAGATTCCAGTATACCCCCTTTATAACCAAACTCCCGGGCACGTTCCAATACCTGCCAGAGCGAGATGTTATTTTCATTGGCCGCTAATATGGCCCTGTCTACAGAAGTTTTACCGATCCCTCTTGCGGGGTAATTGATGATCCTTTTTAAGGCTTCTTCATCATTAGGGTTTACCAGCACTCTTAAATAACATATATAGTCCTTGATCTCCTTGCGCTGGTAAAAGCTGATGCCCCCGTAAATGGTATATGCGATGCCCATGCGCCGCAAGGCTTCCTCAAAAGCACGGCTTTGCGCATTGGTACGGTACAGGATGGCAAAATCCTTGTTGTTAAAATGATTGCGCAGCTTTTGTTCCTGTATGGTATCCGCTACGAACTTTCCTTCGTCATTATCGGACATGGTGCGGACCAGCCTTATTTTTTCGCCGATCACATTTTCGGTAAATAAAGTTTTTTCGATCTGCCCTTTGTTGTTGCTTATGATTTCATTGGCTACATTCAGGATGTTTTGCGTGCTGCGGTAATTTTGCTCCAGCTTCACCACTTTTACATCATCATAATCTTTCTGGAACTGTAAAATATTCTGGATGGTAGCGCCCCGAAAACTGTATATGCTTTGTGCATCATCGCCCACCACGCAAACATTTTCGTGCATGGCGCCCAGCAGCTTTATGATCTCGTACTGAGCCGGGTTGGTATCCTGGTATTCATCAATCAGTATGTATTTGAATTTGCGCTGGTATTTGCTCAACGCCTCAGGAAAATTTTTAAGCAGCTCATACATTTTTATCAGCAGGTCGTCAAAATCCATAGCGCCGTTCCTGAAGCAGCGTTTGGTATAGGCATCAAAAATTTTTGCAATGGCCGGCCGGTTGCTGCGCAGGTCTTCCTGCTGAATACCATAATCATTGGCATATTCTTCGGCATTTACCAGCGCATTCTTTGCGCTTGAAATGCGGTTGTATACCGTGGCAGGCTTGTAATGCTTATCGTCTAGATTCATTTCATTTACAACAGCCTTTATTACGCTTTTGGCATCATCCGTATCATAAATGGTAAAATGGCCGGGATAGCCCAGGCGATGCGCCTCACCGCGAAGGATGCGCGCAAATACGCTGTGAAAAGTTCCTATATATAAATTGCGGGCTTCATTATTGCCAAGGATGTGCTCTATTCTTTCTTTCATCTCCTTTGCCGCCTTGTTGGTAAAGGTGAGCGCCAGGATATTAAAAGCATCCACGCCGTTGGCCATTAAATGTGCAATACGGGTTGTAAGCACTTTGGTTTTGCCACTGCCTGCACCGGCAATGATCATCAAAGGGCCGTCAATATGCAACACGGCTTCTTTCTGCCTTTCATTCAATCCTTTTAAGTAATCCTGCATGGGTGCAAGGTAAGAAAAGGATCAAAGCCGGAAAAGTTTGTGCAAAAAGCAGCAATGAAAAAAATCCGGCAGGTAACAAAAAAATGTGCGCAGCCGAAGCCACGCACATTAACAGCGTATCCATAGATCGAAAAAATAAATTATTATAGTAATTTAAAAGATTAAGCCGCCTGGTTTTTTGCAAACATATTTTCCAGTTTCCGGGCAATGATCATTTCTGTAGCGGGATGGATCTCAGGGTCCCTTGCGTCTTTTAATATCGCAAAGCGGTCAAGCCCTTCATCCCATCCGAAAATACAAACGGGACTGTTGTTCACGCTCACACGAAAACGCAGTTTTTCCATTCCATTTAAAAAAGATGTTGCCTTTACCATATAAGGTTTGCCTTCTGCTATGATCTCAAATATTTCTGTTACTGTTTTCATATCCGTTTTTTTTGATGATTTGATTATCTCATATTTTGCAAGAAACAGGCCATAATCTTTTTTTGTCATGTAAATCAACACAAAATCATGGTTATCAATGCATAATAACAATGGCCATTTTCATTTCCATACCAGCGCTCGTTGTTCGTCAGTAAAATAAAACCGGGGAAATCCGTGGAAAAAAACCATCATTTCAAAGATCCGTTAACAATATTTTATAAACGCCGCTTAATAAACCGGTTAACCCTTTTCTGTTGTAAATTTGCATCCTGTCTTCAACCTCTGCCATAGAGGATGTACCCATACAAGCAGTATTCAACAATTGCTTCGTCTGTAACTTTAAATATTAATATAAATGCGTAGATCTCATGCAGGAAGTAATCCTGACGTTGTATTGATAGGAGCGGGCATTATGAGCGCAACATTGGGTGTAATGCTGAAAGAGCTGCAGCCCGACCTGACCATACATGTAATAGAGCGGTTGGATACTGTAGCTGCCGAAAGTTCTGATGCCTGGAACAATGCCGGCACGGGGCACTCGGCTTTTTGTGAATTGAATTATACTCCTCAAAAAGAAGATGGAAGCATTGATTGCAGCAAAGCGATAAAAATTGCAGCCCAGTTTGTTCAAAGCAGGGAATTCTGGACTTACCTGATAGAGCAGGGATATATCCGCCATCCCGGAGATTTTATCCGTTCCATTCCGCATATGAGCTTTGTACAGGGAGAGGAAAATGTAACTTACCTGAAAAAACGCTTTAAAGCACTCACTCAATATGAACTGTTTAAGGATATGC
>NZ_DAOMOZ010000021.1:0-37594 GCF_035444585.1 Agriterribacter sp. | reverse complement strand
TGATCATTAAAAAAAGCAACCTGTTCCTGTAGCGCAAATATCTCTTTTCCGGTCATTACAGATAGTTTAGGACTTATTGGCACTATGAAGTTATTGTTATTTTTATTAAAAAAGCAATAACACATCTTTTTGCAGCGCATACATTGGATGGCTTCGCTTATAGCAATCGTTTGCGCATTTTTTGTAACCCATGGAAAAGACGGCAAAGAACTTCTATTTTTCGTTAAGGTACTCTACTTTCTCAGTCTCCAGCCTGTAAGTGATGCTACCGCTCCGGGCAGGGATTAAAATAACCGGTACCTGCCGTACAGAAGAGAAAGCAAAAAGTGTTTCATAATAGGTGCCAACAGGAAATCGCTGATCGCCGGGGGCTGATGCTATTTTGCGGGAACCAATCTTACTTCTCTCAAATCAAACATTGCTCCTTCTTCTGTAGCTGATCCCGATTTCACTACGATCGTTTCTGTTCCCTGCGACAGGGAAAGCGTACCAATTTTTTGGGTGTAATAGGTAAACCAGGAGCCTGTACTTGCCACCCTGGCTTTTATCTTTTTATTTCCTGCTGTCAACTCAAAGCGCTTCCCGGCATCCCTGTCAGACACGGACCAGTCAAGATAAATATCATATTTCCCCGATTTTGCAATATCAACCTTCCATATCGCTTCGTCTTTGGTCGTAAACCAACCAAAGGCTTTCCATTCCGGCATATATTTAATGCGGTTGCCTGATGTGCCGGCCAGCCAGGATGATAAACGATACGATCCGTCAGACCCACTCTGAACCAGCTCGGGGCGATTGGTATGAGGTCTTTCTTTCTTAAATGCAGCAGGCATCAGCTCGCCTACCGCTTCCACGATAATATCTTCCACTTCCGGCTTAAAAGCAGACGGCTTGTGGAACCAATACATACTGCCTTCTCCTTCATACCCCCCCTCTCCCACTATGCGGCGTGAAGCGATATAGCAGGGAACGTCATTTGAGTAACCGTTCACCCAAAGGCATTCCGCACCATACTGATCTTTAAGCCGTATGGAATAGTCCACCACTACTTCACCACCCAGATTTACCATCGCCATCTTATTGTTGAAGTTCCACACCTGAACTGGATAATCCAGCGTGGCGGGGATCTTTTCTCCTCTTACTACCTGTTCAAGTGCAATCCGTGCGTAGTATCCTTTTATGCTTTTATCTTTGGTCCACTCTATTAATTCAGGAACATCGGGCACTTTTGAAAAGGGCAGCTTCACCCATTTCATTTTTCCCACAGGTGCTGCATCCAGCGGCTGCAGTTGCGCCGTCAACAGCTTGTCTACATTGTCTGCAATTTCTTTACCATGCTGCCGGACATGCTCCAACTGTCCCCTTGGCGAAGGATTGGCATCACCCGCACAACCCAGGGCGATCAACGCTGTTGCGCCGGGATGCCTGGATTCTATAAGCCGGTGCGCTTCGCTGATCCAGTCGCCGTGAATGGCATTCACTTTCCCGCCAAGCGTGGTTCCATGGCAGGCATAGTTAACGAAAACGCCTTTTAATGTACCATCCGGATCGGTAATTTTCAGGATGGGCAGGGCTACATCTACCGGACCGCCCTTTGT
Source organism: Agriterribacter sp. (assembly GCF_035444585.1). Lineage (GTDB taxonomy): Bacteria > Bacteroidota > Bacteroidia > Chitinophagales > Chitinophagaceae > Agriterribacter. Next base: position 35,996 of record NZ_DAOMOZ010000021.1, on the reverse strand, counting down.
GCGGCGGTTGGCGGCAAAGAGCGCCTGTCCCTGTCCCCAGCTTATATAAGCAGGCTTCCGGTTGTTTAAAGCAGCTACTGCCACATTTTTCAGCTTCTGGGTAAGCTGCATAGCGTACTGTGCTATATGGATCAACTGGTCAGGCGCTATGAGTGAGTCCGTAAACCGGCCATTTCTATATTGCAAGACATTGATCAGGCTACCTACTTCCGGTCCGCCATGGGTATGAGAAGCATAAATGGCTATTTGCGCAGGGTCAATCCCCTTTTCTTTTGAAAGGAAATCGACAACTTCTTTCGTAATACGCCAGGGTACCCCTCCCAGATCCACCGTGATCAGTACAGAGGGATGCTGCGCGTCACTGCCGAGCGCCAGCGCTTTTGCCGATATAGGTTGCAGTACGCTATCGGCTTCGGTGCTTACCCTGGCCGCATACCCCGACATGCGAATGGGAAATTCCGGTGTGATATCTACACTGGCCATCCCGGCATCCACCATTGAGGACTTATTCGCTTTTTCCCGGGAAAAGGAAATTTTTCCCGGCAGAAAAAAAGCTGCCAACGTGAATATCATGCACAGTGAATAAACGTTTTTGCCGGACGAAAGGGTCATTAATGCTGATTTCATGCTCATATGATTTATTAAAAATTTCCGTGTTGGGATGTTTGAGGTATCAGGTATTGGTGTCAGGCTACCAACGATAAGCAGATAACCCATTGATGCGAACATTCACTATTCACCGCTGACCATTCACTTTTTCACTTTTCACATCTCACGTTTCACGTTCCTGTAGCTATGGGCTGTCAGCTTTGAGCTATCAGCGAAGGCTACCTGATAGCTCTCCCCCATCATTCTCCCTGCTTCAAAAAAGCGATCAGATCGGCCATCTGCTGCTTACTGATCTTTTCTTCAAGCCCTACCGGCATAGCCGAAATACCAAGCGCTTTTAACGACTCAATATCCTGGCGGGCAATATTTCTTACCTGACCGTTGGCATCATTTACCGTTATAGCGGTCGGCGTTTCCGCCGAAATAATACCCTGAACAGATTCTCCATTGCTTGTGGTAACTTCCCAGGTATCGTAGCCTATCGCAATGGAGCGGTTGGGATCCAGGATATTGACCATAATATCGGCAGGCGCCCAGGCATGCACCGTTCCCATGTCGGGGCCATATGCCCTGCCCATCTTCCCCCCAACCTGATGACACACGGCACAATCGGCCAGGAATACGGTCTTACCTTTCGACGGATCTCCCTGCAACGCAGCAATACCCTGATATTCCTGAATGACCTCTTTCAGCTTGTCATCCTTTTTGGCAAAAAGTGCTCTTGCCCGCATGCGAAGCGGTATATTGCCCAACGACCTCAGGCGCACACTCTGCGACCAGCTCACATCTCCCAGATTCACCGTTCCCGATTCCATAGCATCCAGCAACAACCCTATCCTGTCATCCGTCATCATGCATGCGCTGATCACAGCGGTTCTCACTCCGGGCGACAATGCAGACCACCGCGAAAGAAAGTACCCGCTGATTGCTGTTCCGGGTATTTGCTTTAATGCATTGACCGCCGACAATTGCAGGCGCAGCGGCTCGCGGGGATCCACCAAACCTTTTAAAAATTCAGCATAGGGCTGCGGGTTTTGAAGCGAAAGAAAATCTACGGCATACGCCCTCTGCTCTTCGGAAAGATGTGTATCCCTGACCAGGCGGATCGCCTTTTGCATAGCAGCCGGCGACCCTCCGTTGCCGGGGAGTCCTATTACCCTAAGCATTTGCAGGGAAGCGCTGCGTACCGGCATGGAAGGGTTTTCAAGACAGCTCTGTATGAGCAGTCCGCGGTTTGCCTGCATCCCCCCGGGCAATGACTTTCTGCTTTTCAACCCGTTTGCCAATCCCTCAAGCAAAGGCGCCTGCCACAGATCCTGCTGCGGGGTTACAGCTATAGCTTCCTGAATAAACCGTTCAATAATATGGTCCTTTTGACCAGCGCCAACAATAGCGCCTAAATGCTCTACCAGCAAAGCATAAGCCTTACTATCCGGCTCAAACTTCTCCAGCACGGCATCCAGCAATGCCATTGCCTGAGAGGAAGACGCACTTAATGCAGCGATCTGCATCCAGGGGTCGTTAATATCTTTAAATAGCAATGCCTGACGTACCGTATCGGCCCCGGCACCATGGATATAACCCAGTGTAAGCAATAGTTGAAATCTCACTCTTGGATCAGCATCATTTTGCAGACCGGGGAGAGAAGCAGCCAACCCGGCATCCTCATTTAAATGAAGCTCCGCAAGGCGGATGGCATTCTCCCTGATGCCCGGTTCAGGATCGTTCAATGCATGTTTGATGATGCCGGCAGAAAGGCTACGCATGCCTTCCAGGGTCCACAAAGCATGCAATCGCCCCAGGGAAGATGACTGATCCTTTATCATTTTTTCCAGGGCAGGCACCGCCGCTTTATCATTTCTGTCTACCAGCAAACGCTGCGCATTCAGCCGCCACCATATATTCTTATCTGCCAGTTTTTCCACCAGCTGATCACTGGTGGTTTCTCCAAGCTGCAGTCCTTTGGTCCAACCAGGAGCACCGGCATTTTTAGCACTGATGCGGTAGATCCTTCCCTTATTGGTACCGTTATAAAGATCTATTGTATCCAACACTTCTTTTGCCATAAATTCAGGACCTTCTATCACCTGCCGGTAAAAATCCACTACATACAGTGCGCCGTCGGGCCCGATATAAGTATTTACCGGCCTGGCATGAGGGTCTGTAGAAGCAAGGAACTCCCTGCGTTCCTCTATCCGGTTGGCTTTGAAGGTCACACCGTCCGGTGCAAGGCGATCCACATGAACCATATTGCTTACCGGCTCGCAAACAAAAGCCACATCATCGTTGTATCCCTTTGGAAATGCGCCTCCGAGGTAAGCCGTAATGCCACAGGCGGAAGTGAATACACCCACATCTGTAAGCATCTGGTATTCGGGGTTTTTAGTGATGGGGAAAACACCGGTATGGTCTGCCAGTGTTTCCGTAGCGCGGGAGATGACCATATCGGGATTACGCTGCAAATAGCGGGCAGCCAGTACATTATGGTAAACATGATTGCTGTTGCTCACCATAAGGTGATGCCCCCACTTGTCAAAAGTATGTCCGAACTGGGTGTGCCCCGACAATGCTTCAAGCCCTCGGTCATCAGGCCTGAAACGAATGCTGCCCTCCGGTAAATGAACGCCTCCCGAATCACCTCCGTAATAAATGCTTCCTCCCCTCAGGGGAAGAGCCGCCAAATATATCCAGTTGTCAATACCGTATTCAGGATTGTTCACATTGGCTTCCAGATTGGACGTATCAAAGCCGGTGAGCATTACTGTTTTTATATCGGCTTTGCCGTCATTATCGGTGTCTTCCATATAATAGAGATTAGGAGGGTCTGTTACCAGCACTCCTTTTTTCCAGCGCATGATCCCTGAAGGCAGGATAAGGGAGTCCGCAAATACGGCAGCCGAATCCATCTTACCATCACCATTGCTGTCTGAAAGTAATATGATCTTTCCCACACCGGATCTGTTGAACGGCACACCCGTCATCTCTACTACATACATCCGGCCGTATTCATCTATCATCATATCCACAGGGTCATGCACCAGCGGCTCACTGGCTATTAGTTCTATTTTAAAGCCCTCCGCTACTTCGAAGGTGGAAAGGTCTTCTATGGCGGATGCGCTGAACGGAGAAGAAGATTGATTTTTGCAGCCCGCAATTATCACACTCAAAAAGACACATACAATTAACAGAGAATGATTTGAAAGAAAACAGAAGCATTTTTTTTTCATCTAAATAGTTTTATAAATCTTTTATTGCGTTGTATTATAACAAACAGAAGTACAGAGCTTTTGCTTATATAATATAAGCAAGCCTTTTGACCCCTGGAAAGCATTAGAAAAAGCCAGGTGCCGGGATTAACATTCCGGTGTTTGATTACTGTTCGGCGGAACGCCTTTTTCATACCAATGTATGCGGTTGCCTGTGCCACAGCAACTGGTTTATTGGTAATCCCGGTTTTTTGATTTAGATTTCTTATACACCTTAATTCATTGGCACTATTTGTTATGGACTGAGGATGCATATATACCCACTTTTGCCGCTTCTTTAATTGCATGGCCTATAATTATGTTCTCAATAGTGGATGCATAAGGTGTGGTAAATACAGGTGACATTCTAACTTCATAGCCGCCTTCAGTAAGCATCTTTGCCGTTGGAATGTATGAATTGAGATCGTTACTGTAGCCAAAGACAAAAATACCCTCGCCGAATATATGTTTTAACTCAACCGAATATCCTACCGTCAGGTCGCCTCCAAAAGTAAAAATTGGCTGGCCACCCACGTTCCAAACCTGTACAGGATACCAGCGATAGGAAGACATCAATGATCCACCTTTGTCAAGAATAGCAAGAAAACGTTTTGCTTCCCGCTTCAGGTATGAGGGATAAGCAGATGCTGAAGAATCTTTAATAATCCCGACCAATTCCTCTTTGGTCGGTGGTCGCCCTGCAAATGGCAAATCTATCTCCGAATAGGTTAAAGAAAGATGATTCTTTAACGGCTTCATTTCTTCACCTATGACCGCTTCAACTGCTGCAGCAAGTTCTTTCCCATATTGTTTGGCCAATGAAACAGTGCCGCGTGGTGACGGATTCTGGTCTCCTCCGGCTCCCTGGAAAAATAACGCAACGGCTCCCGGAAATTCTTTTTCCAGCTCTATTTGTGCAAATCCTGCATAATCACCGGACCATTTATAAAGGCTCAATGTTACATTATGACAGGCATATCCAAAGAGGACAGCAATAATTTTATTATTGCTATCTGTGACCTTTATTACAGGAACTGCATAATCATTAGGGCCGTTCAACTGAGTTGTCCCCGTTAAAGCAGATTCTTTATTGGTGTGCCTGTTGACCTGAAATTTCGTTATTCCATTACCCGAATAAAGGTGGGCAGGTTTCATCTGCCTGAATGCTTCGGTTACTAAGTTTATAATATTCGTTTGCAGTTTACGCGCATATTCATCAACTTTTTTTTGCTCTGTTGCATCGAGATCATAAACAGCGGATGAAAGATTTCCGACTACCGGCCCTGTATGCGTATGAGAAGTGTTTAATATGATTTGTGCTTTTGAGAGTTGAAGCTTTATCGCTAACTGATGCCTGATATTGTCAGAAAGTTCTTTTGAGATCCCCACCAGATCCATCGTTACTACAACTGCCTTTTGCCCATTTGCATCTTCTAATGCTAATGCCTTTGCCCATAGATCTGTGATTTTACCTTCTGAAGGATGATCACGAAAAGCAAACCCTCCCATCCAAATATGCCTTTCAGGAGTGATGTTAACTTTAGCAACTCCGGCTTTCCACTCCTTATCAGTTTTTTTTAAACTTTCAGATGCATTTACATCAAAGGAAATTATGCCGAAAAATAAAATAAGTAAAAGTGAAATTATCTTTTTCATTTCAGACTTGTTTGTATCTTTTAATTTTTCACCCCCCGGAGAATGCCGGAAATATCAATACGCCCGGTATTATATCATTGCCTGCCTGCAAACAATCAACATAACGAATACCATCAGTGTCGTCTTCATTACAAGGATCCATATCGAAATTTTAATCCTTCTGATCTCCGAAATCGGTATGGTCAGGGAATCGTTTCCAACGGTGGAACGTTATTTTGAGCACCTTCATACCCTTCATTTTGATTGATGACCCCCAAAGTATTTGCCGTAATGACATTATTGTCTATTGGCCAAAGGACATTAAAGGGTTGGATATCGTATTCATAAGAACCAATCAATCCCACCTGATAATTTTTATTCCGGGACATTACCCTGTCATAAAACCAATTATTGGTAGCGAAGGCAGCCATGCTATACCCCTCCTTATTCAGTCTTCCCATAATATAAGACGCTCTTACCAGTTCGGTATGACGCATTTCCTCTATATATAATTCACGAGTGCGTTCATCAAAAATATAATCAAGCGTTACATCAGCTGCAGTGATCGGCAAAGCGTGGGCACGTTCTCTAACCATATTAATATCGTTTGCGGCAAGATCAAGCTGCTCTTTCCAGAAATAAGCCTCAGCCCTGATCAGATATGTCTCTGCCAAACGGTATACATAATAATCTCCGTTCCCTCCCACAATATTACCGGTATACCCCTTTTCGTGTGGAAAATAAGTCTTATAATAAGGAAATGGAAACATGACTAGCAGAGAATCTGCAAGTTTTGCAAAGTTTTCAGGATCGAAGGGTTTGCCATAATCTACCGAGGCCGGGTTATTGTATAACAGCTCATGGGTGTCAACCCAATTACCGTCCGACCTTCTTAAGTCGGGTGTATTATTCCAGGTATAAGGACCATCCTGCCAAAGATCGTAATTCATCCACGGTACCGGCACAATATTAGGATTGCCTTCTCCATAAGCAGCGTACTGAGGCGTATAAGAACCATCCGGAAATCTGGATATCACGCCGCCCAATCCGCGACTATCCCTCACGAGAGAAGCAACAAACCATCCGGGGTGAAAATTACGCATGGTATATGATCCATCAGAGTTAGCCTGAGTGGGAGCTTCCATCCTGTCGAACAGCACCAATATGGCCTCGGTGTTTGTTAAAAGCGCCTTGTTTTCGGGGCGATGCAGATCCCACATTAAGTCGTGATCGGGGTCACCGGCAGAAGCGCCAAACCTTTCTTTCATTAGTGCGTAAGGCCCGTTAATAACAGCAGTGGCCGCTTCTATCGCCTTATCGAATTCCAGGTTAACCATATATACTTTTGCCAAAAGATGCAATGCGGCATATTTGGAAGGCTGGTCTTTCGGCCCTGTTTCAGGAAGCCATTCTGCAGCAAATTCCAAATCGGACTGGATTTTTTTAAGAATTGCCCACCGGGAATGGGAAAAGAAATCAAGTTTTGCTCCCACCAACTCTTCACCAACAAAAGGTATATCGCCGTAAGTATGTACCAGACGATAATACCAATAAGAACGGTAAAAATAAGCTTGCGCCAATATCGCATTCCTGTCTTCCTGTGATGCCCACTCTATATTATCTATTCTGGAAATGATAACATTCGTGTTTTTAATATAGCCGTAATCTCTTCCCAGCATACTGAGAATAGGGAACCGGTTGCCGGAGGAAGGAGTAACTATCTTCCACGAAGATCCTATGATCCCTACGCTCCCTGTCCCCCCGTCTACACAAGAAACATCAGCTGCCAGAGGGCAAAACGCCCCATAAAAATCATTTTTCAAATCCTGTCTAACCGTCACGAGACCGGCTTCAAAACCTGCTTTATTTATATAAACATTTTCAGGGGCAAAAAATGAAAGAGGTTTTGGTTTCAGAAAATCTTTGCCGCATGACTGAAGGCAGAAAGAAAATGCAAAAGCTATTATTATTTTGTATTTCATATTTGTTTCTTTTAGTCTCCCATTAAATTATAGCGTTAAGTTTATGCCAAGCGTAAACACTTTAGGCATTGGGGTCATATTAGACTCGGGGTCAAATCCCGGCCATTTGGTAAATGTTAAGAAATTGCGAATCGAGCCGAATACCCTGAAGCTATTGAGTTTCACCCGTTGGGCTATATTCCAAGGAACGCTATAGGATAAAGTAACATCCTGTACCCTTATAAAGCCGGTAGGCTTATATACTGTTAAACCTCCCTGATATTTACCTAAATTATCCGGATATACATAACGCTGATAATCATTGGTAGGGTTTTCGGGTGACCAGTAGGGAAGCGACCAGGTATTGGTTCTATTAAATACCGATCTTTCTCGTGTAAGGAAGGGCATAGAACGAATATGCCCCAGATCAGCCCTGATAAATATGGAGGCATACCAATTCCTAAAAAAAGTGAATTCATTTCTTAATCCTAAGCGGTACCTGGGTGCAGTATACCCTATAAATTTCTTATCCTCAAACTGCAGGTATTTTCCGTCGTCATTCACATCATCAGCCTTCCAGTCACCGGGTTGGAACCCGTATTTGGATGCTGCCTCTTTCTCTTCCATTTGCCAAACGCCTGTTACATCATAATTCCAAACCACGTCCTTTGATTGCCCGGGGAACCAATTGTTTGTTAAATCCGGTAATTCGCCAGAGTAGGATTTCCCCAATAGGGTATAATCTCCCATATCCCCCCAGAGCTTTTTGATTTTATTTCTATTCATAGAGAACGTAAAACCGGACCGCCAGTTAAAATTCTTATTCTGGATATTAACTGTATTTATGCTGATATCAATCCCCCTGTTTCCCAATTCGCCAAGATTCGTTGTAACATTACTGAATCCGGTTATTGCGGGGAGAAGACGGTTCATCAAAAGATCAAAAGTAGTTGCATCATAAGCATCAATGGTCAAATCAATACGGTTTTTAAACAGCCCAATGTCTAAACCGACATTAGTTGCCTGTGTCCTTTCCCATCTGAGCCCATAATTGGCTAACGTGGAACTATAAACGCCGGTCTGAACATTTGTACCATCATAGCTTAAAACAGATCCTAATTTTGCAAGCGCTGTGTAGGCCCCGATATCCCTGTTACCATTCTCTCCCCAGGATAGCCTTAACTTCAACTGGTTCATCCAGGATATCTTATAAAATGATTCATCCGATATTTTCCAGGCAAATGCAAAAGCCGGAAAAGTAGCTCTCGGGTTTTGTTGTCCAAAAGCAGAATATCCATCTCTTCTGACAGTTGCAGTAAGAAAATATTTACCTGATAACGAATAATTCAGCCGGGCCATAAGTGCATCCCCGGAACTGTAGCTATCGTTGTCTGATACCCCCGGCTTACTGCCAAACTGAAGTGCATTGTATATAAGATTACCATTTGGTGCAAAATCCGAATTTTCCTGATAAGAAGAATGAGAACTAAATGCTTCAGCGTTGGCCAGTAGCGTCAAATCAAATTGATGGATCCCTATTTTTTTATTCCATGTTAATAATTGGTCCAGCAGCCATCCGTATGACGATGCATCACTGCGGGTACCAAAGCCGCCAACATGAGAACCGCTGCCACTTGTAGTATTAACTGACCAAAAGTTATAATCTTTTGAAAATCCCAGATTGGGCTGAAATGAAATTTTATATTTAAACCCTAAAGGGAGCTTCACATTTGCATACAGGCTGGAAAAAAATGTATTGATTTTATTCAATCTATCCTGCCCGTAATAATTCTCTAACGGGTTATTAAGCGCATAGTCATTGGGTCTTCTGCGTAAAGTGCCATCTTCATTCCACATTGACCCGTAAGGGCTTTGCGGAGCCAATTGGCCCAGGTTAGCCGGAACCACACTTTCATCCCGGCTTGCAAACTGGCTGTTTACACCAATATTAAGCCAATCGGTGACCTTCAGATCAAGATTCAACCTTGTTCGAACAGTAGAAAACACATCACCCTTAATAACACCTTTATTATTTAGATAGCCTGTAGAAAAATAATATTTTAGATTTTTTGTACCGCCTCCAATACCCAGGGAATAGTCCTGCATGAGAGCAGGGCCTATTACCAGATCATAGAAATCTGTGATTTTTCCCGCTTCATAATTCTCAATTTCTATCGGGAATAACCCAATACGGCTAATCCATTCATCCTCATTATTCGCCGCAGGATTAGCGCTGAAGTTTCTCCATTGATCAATCGTTATGCCATCCGGCAGTTCGTCAGGGTTGAAATAGTAGCCGTAAGGGAGCGTATTCCCGGCTACTTGAGTCAAATAGTCTCTATGCATATCCAGGTATCCTTTTGGACCAAATGGTTTCAAATCATGTGTTGTTGTAGCCACCCCGATTTTGGAAGAAAAATCAATGGTAGGCTTACCGGTGGTACCTTTTTTTGTAGTAATAAGAATAACGCCGGCTGCTGACTTGGCACCAAAGACCGCTGCAGAGCTTGCATCTTTTAAAATATCTATGGTTTCAACATCATTAGGGTTGATATCTCTGATACTACCGTTGAATATAGATCCGTCGAGCACAATCAAAGGCGAAGTTCCGGCAGACAATGAGGAAGGTCCACGGATCTCTATGGATCCTCCTCCCGATGCACCGGTTGACTGGATAGCATAAACCCCCGGTGTTGTGCCCGCCAGCATATCCGTGATCTGGGTCATGCTCTGGTTTTGAAAAGCCCGGGCATCCAGGTGCGAGACCGATCCGGTAAGATCACTCTTTTTTGCTGTGCCATACCCAATTACTACTATATCAGCCAAATCAGAAACCGCCTCTTCCATTATGATATTAAACACAGTCTGGCTCCCGGCCTTTACTGTTTGTGTACCATACCCTACAAAAGAAAAAACCAATTCCACATTACCGGCAGAAGGTACAGACAAGCGGAACTGCCCATCGGTATCGGTAGTGGTGCCCGTTTGAGTTCCTTTAACGGTTACGCTCACACCTTCCAGCGGCTCTTCCTTTGCATTTGTGACCCTGCCGCTCAGGCTGACGTCCGCCGAGAGAGGGGATGCAGGAACTGCATCGGATATCACTGGAGCCTGGTGCTCCTTTTTACGGATCACTACCGTTTTATTGATGATCACATAATCGAACGGCTGGCCGGAAAAACAAATTTCGATCGCTTTTTCAACCGGAACCGAATTCAGTTCCACCGAAACATTGCGGGCATTCCGGATGAGCCTTTTGTTGAAGAAAAACTGGTAGCCGCTTTGTCTTGTTATTTCCCTGAAAACCGACTCGCAGGGCATGTCCTTTACTTTGAGCGTGATTTGCTGGGCGTACCCCCCGGCACTTACCTTAAAGCAGGCGGCCAATACAAGAATAACTGTAAGCCTCATAATCAACAGCATTTTTTTTACCTGCTGGAACTGCCGCGCGGGGAGAAACGGCAGGTGTTGGATTTTGGTTGTTGTACTGTCCGGAACAATAAAATGACAGTCCAAATGCGCAGTAAATTGCATAACTTTGGTTTGTTGGGTGATTGAATAACAGTCTTAGCCGATTGTATATAAATTGACCCACACACCGGCCAGCAGTGTTCCACCACTACTGGCTTTTTTATGAGTCAAAATAAAACCTATTTCTTGCCGGTTACCGCCGGTTTGATCTCTACCACGCCATTCCCGATGGTTGCCCGGATATCGCTGTAACGGATAATGTCCAGGAACTCCGAAAGCTTCACATCACGGGAAATCCCCCCGTTGAGCGTATCCCTCGGGATGCCCTGCGGATATTCCACCCTGATGTCGTACCACCGTTCTGCCTGTCGCATTACCGCACTTACATCTGCATTCTTAAAATTAAAGGTGCCGTTTTTCCACGCCACCACCATGTCCAGGTCAACACTTTTTTCAATAGCTATTTTATCGCTGATCTTTACCTGCTGCCCCGGTTGCATCAGCACAGGAGCCAGGGTTTCACTGCTTACTTTTACCGCCCCTTCCAGCAAGGTAATTTTTGTATCGGGCTCATCGTCGTATGCATTGACATTAAAATGTGTGCCAAGCACCTGTACTTCAGCAGGGTTTCCGGATTCATGATTTATCCTTACAATAAAAGGAGTTTTTTTCCCCCGTATATCTTTCCTTTCCGCTACTTCAAAATATGCCTCGCCCGAAACTTCCACCTTTCTTGTTCCACCGGTAAAATCAACGGGATAATAAAGCGAGGATGCAGCATTCAGCCAAACTTTTGTTCCATCAGACAATACGAGCCTGTACTGCCGGCCTTTTGGAGTAACGATCGAGTTATACGCCACAATCCCTGAACTGTTATTATCATCATCGTACCTAAGCGTGCCGTTTGTATTCAATATGGTTGGCCCACCCTGCAGTGATATCGTTCCGTTGGCCGCAGTATCCAGCAAAATTTTTTGCCCATTCGCCAAAGTGAGAATCGCTCCCGCTTTCCCCGGCTCAGCATCGTTAACATCTTTAACTACAGCAACATGTTCAACCGGTCCGCCCGTTTCATTATCGCCGGTTAATAAAACCCACATATAAGTGGCAGCTCCCATCAGAAAAACCGCAGCCGCTGCCTTCCACCATGTAAACCTTTTAGACATTTTTATGGTCTTATCTTTCCTGTCCCCGGTAACTTCCGCGGATATCTGCTCAAACAATTCTTCCCCGAATAAAGCCCGTTCGCTGTCTGTCCATTCCCACTCCCCTTTCGCCTCCAATAACGCATACCAGCGCTCTATCGCTTCTTTTTCTTCCCCGGAACATAACCCTTCCCGGTAGCGTTGAAGTAAAATAACAGCCTGTTCTTTTGTCATAATTATAGAAACAAGGATCTTTTACAGAAGTTCCACTTAATAACAGGTTACATGAACAGCAAAAAAGTGGTAGATGGACGGGAAAAAATTTATGGTTTCTGATTTTTTGTTTATGGTTGAGAAACCGAAAATAGCTTTCAGCAATGGGCTATCAGCAGCATAAAACACAAACCCGCAACTTGTAACCTGCAATTTCAAACTATAAACCACAAACCTGCAACATCGTTGCCAGGCATGTAAGCAGGGATATAGTAAGCTTAGTTACTGAAGTCCGGAGTGATTTGAGCGCGTTGCTTAATTGTTTTTTTACTGTATTTTCCGCAATACCCAGGCGGTCTGCAATTTCCTTATACGACATTTTTTCGTTGCGGCTCAAAAGATATACCGTTTGCATCTTGGGAGGCAGACTTGCCACCGCTTGTGCTACTCTTTGATCCAGTTCCCTGTACTCACAATATACGCCTGGACTATTTTCATCTGCGGTTATACTCCCGGATAAAGTTTGTAAATAATTATTGCGGGTAATATTTTTTTCAATGTGCCGTATGGCTGTATTGCGCACGCTTTTCAGAAGATACCCTATCAGCTCGCCTTTTAATTCAATTTCCATCCTTCGCCTCCAGATGGAAACAAACACTTCCTGCACAATATCCCGGGCGTCTTCGCGTGAACGGGTGATCTTTAACACCTGTAATGCCAGCCGCTCCCAGTGTCTCCTGTATATTTCCTCAAATGCCTTCGCATCGCTGTTGCGAAGCATTTGTATCAAAACATCATCAGTTAGTTGGTTATACATGAAAGAGAAAATTAAGCAAGCAATAGCCAAATTTATAGAATAAAAATTATAAACCATCAGAACCATAATATATGTGCAACGGCTTATATATAAAGGGGAAAGCAAAGACCTTTGCTACAGAAACCCCCGCTGGTAGCGGTTCCGGGACGCGAATGCATTAAGGCACAACCGGAAAAGCAAAACGTTTGTAAAAAGATTTCAGAGTTAATGATCGTTTAAAAGTATTTGCGATGGGTATAATATGTTGCCTGATTTTCTGTAGCTACGAACACACCGGTGATAACGCTTACTTCAAGGCATTGAAACAGATCCGCGCTTTCCCCGCGTACCTGAATTGCTGCTGTAATACTGATCTTTGTGTTACCTCCCAATCACCGGGAACTGGGCAACCCTCAACCGCGTGGCGCCGTAAGGTATTAATGTAATTCCTTCCTCTTCTTTCTCAGTCCCCAGCCTGTAAGTGATGCTATATGGAATGGGACCCGCCATTTCATTGTACAATTGCCAGGATGGAATGCGCCTCGCTTTGGCTGTAATGGAAACGGGAACATTATCTGCATTCCATGGAAAGTTTAAAAATTCCTTCTCTTTTTCAAAGGTATAATGCTCATCCAGCTTATCATCTGCTACATCATACAGCCCGTAATTCCACGGCGTGGTTGGCCGAAGTTCCAGGTAACTGTTCCCATAAGCTACCGGATCCTTATCATTTTTAACCTTCTTAGCTTCTTCACCGATCTTTAACGCATACACAAGGGGACCGCGTTCAATGGAAACCGAATTTTCATACCAGGTGTTTTTAAAAATATGCATTGGCAATACCAATTCAACTATATCACCGGATTTCCATTCACGGTCAATTTTAATGATCCGGCCACCATAAGGCTCCTCCCATATTTTACCATTGATCTTTATTACAGCTTTTTTACACCAGGCGGGTATCCGCAGATGAAAAGGAAAAGCGGCCGCCTTATTTTTGTTATCTACCTGTAAAGTAAATTGTACAGATTCCCCGAACGGATAAGCGGTTTCTTCATTGACCGACACCGCTGTTCCGGCGGCAACAAAGGCCTTTACGGTGCTTGGCGAATAAACGAGCGCAGCAAGCCCGCCATCGTTCGTTGCATACCAAAGGTTTTGCGTGAACTTCGGCCAGCCCTGGTGCATATTCGACGTACAGCATGGATATCCGGTAAGCAATCCATAGCATACATCTGTTCCATCATGATTAACATCAAAATTTCGAATATGCCTTGTTGCCATTACCTGGTTTGCCTGCTGAAAATACTGCCTGCCCATAAAATCATCCGACACCTGGGCAGGCAAAGCATTAAATGCTATTTTTTCCAGGTGGTCTGCATAACCCGGCTTGCCCGTAACAGCGAGTATACTTTCGAGACTGAACATCATTTCAACAGCGGAGCATAGTTCTGATCCCTGTGTTGGGTTGTTTCCGTGCAAAGCTTCATCACCGCCATACAGCCCATGTGCCATCCCGTTGTATTTCCGGATATCGTCAAGCCCTTTTTCCACTGCAGCTGTATATTTTTGTTCGGGATGACGCTGGTAATAAACAATGGGCTCTTTTATTCCCTGTGCCAGGTTCACACAATGAATGCTTCCCGGGCTGGAAAGCATATCGGTATGTAAAAATGCATTCGTATAATCAAAGGTTTGACTGTGGATCAGGTCGCCCAGTTCAAGCAAAAAATGATCGCCTGTTATGTTATAGAGCCAGTAAACGATCATCAGGTTATCACCGCCCCGGTAACGTGCCCAAAATGTCCAGTGATCAAGCGGTTTCCGGGGAAGCTCTTTCAGTTGATATTTGAAGTAATCCGTCATGAGTGTGATCACTCTCTGATCGCCGGTTGCGCTGTAATACTGCTGCAGCACTTTCAGCATCACCATTTTTGGCCACCAGTCACGGCTATTGTTTCTCTGAAGCCCCGGCTCGGCACTGTAGTCTTTGGCGGGCCCAAAATATCCATCCGGCTGCCGGCTGTTGATGGCCCACTCGATCCAGGGCTTTGTTTTGGCTATCAATTCTTTATCATCCAAAATATAAGCAAGCGGTAAAAGACCGTCTATCCAGTATGGGCCGCGTTCCCATTGATCTCCATCACCACCCAGCCAGCCGTTCCGTTGGTTCATCACCAAAGGATAAAGGGAATCGAGGTGACCGGTTGCCCCGTTTTTTTGCCTGACCAGCATTTCCTTTAACCAACCCTGCGGCTTAATGGCTCCCAATGGCAGTTGAGTATAAGGATTTTGCCGGAGCGGCGCCCTGCTATGGATATAACCCGTAAAACTGTTTTTTTTGCTCACCTGCCCATCGGCATGAAACATGATACTTATAAAAAGGAATGGCAGGAAGATCTTTTTCATATGACAATCGTTTACGAAAGCAGGACAAAAGAACCCAAATGAATTATAAAGGCCTGAAGCCTTAAATCCGAAACCCGAAGCCAAATACAACGATAAATAATATGATCCGGCTCTCCATTAGGAGATTACTTCGACCTTTTAAAATATTACGCAGTACTCCGATCAGTTTAGGGTCTCATAATGACGTTTAAGTACCAAAATCCGAAAGCTGTCAGCGGCCGGCTATGAGCTATGAGCAAGACAACATGGCTTTAAGCTATCTGTATAAGAAATATTTTACTCTGCTGGCTTACACCTTACACCTTACACCTTACACCTTATACCTTACACCTTATACCCTACACCCCTTCCTCAGTAATCCCCCAGTGTTTCCGGCAGTTGAGCCAGTGCCTTTTGCAGTTGCTCATCGTTGGGAGCTATCCCATGCCACTCGTGATGACCTTCCATAAAGTCTACACCTTTTCCCATAACCGTGTGCATCATTATGGCAATGGGTTTGCCTTTTCCCGTAAGTGATTTTGCTTTGTTTATAGTGCCGATCAGCTCATCAATATCATTACCATTGGTTTGAAGAACAGTCCATCCAAAGGCCTCAAACTTTTTACTTATGTCACCCAAATCCATCACTTTTTGCGTGGGGCCGTCAATTTGCTGCCCGTTCCAGTCAATGGTGGAAATCAGGTTATCTACTTTATGATGAGCTGCAAACATAATAGCTTCCCAGTTTTGCCCTTCATCTAATTCGCCATCGCCGTGCAGCGAAAAAACGAGTCTATCGTCATTGTTCAGCTTTTTAGCCAGCGCAGCGCCTATGGCCACACTCATCCCCTGTCCGAGCGACCCGGAAGCTACTCTTATACCGGGCAAATGCTCATGGGTAGCCGGATGTCCCTGGAGCCTCGAATTGATCTTTCTGAAACTGGCCAGCTCACCAAGCGGAAAATATCCCGATCGGGCAAGCGTAGCATAAAATACCGGTGAAATATGCCCGTTTGAAAGAAAGAACAGGTCTTCGCCTTTGCCATCCATGTTAAAGGAAGGGTCATGCTTCATGATATCAAAATAAAGTGCGGTAAAAAAGTCGGCACAGCCCAATGACCCTCCGGGATGTCCGCTCTGGCAGGCATGTACCATTCTTACTATGTCTCTTCTGATCTGGGTGGCTACGTCTTTTAATTCTGGCATAATTTTTCGCTTTTTAATGGTGCCAAAGCTAAATAAACTGTTGGATATAAGTAGATACGATTAGTCTTTTTGTGAAATATAATTTTATTTATCAATACTAACATATTATACCAACCGTTCTATATAAGCAGCACGTATCAGTAATACAATTCAGTTATACAATGTTTTGTCTTTCATTCTTTGCATTGTATTTATGTAAATAAAATTATTATCATATTTTCGCACTTTTAAAGCGAACCGGATGGAAATCATTTTGCTGGCAACTATATTGGCTTTCGTTATTACATTTACTGCAATTCCTGTAATCATAAACGTATCTGAAATAAAAAAGCTGTACGATCTGCCAAATGCAAGAAAAATACACGCTACACCGGTTCCCTCTCTTGGCGGATTGGGCATATTTGCAGGCTTTATCATTTCCTGCCTCATGACCATTTCTTTCAGTTCAGGGCCCGGGTTTCAATATTATTTTGCAGCGGCGCTGGTAATCTTTTTCCTGGGTCTGAAGGATGATATTCTTATCCTCACCCCAATGAAAAAGATCATCGGGCAAATTATTGCCGCTTTCATTATTATATATAAAGGGGGGATCGTTATAAAAAGCATGCACGGGTTCCTTGGGGTTAATGAACTGCCCGAAGTGATCAGCTTAATGTTAACCTATCTTACCGTAATTGTAATCATCAATTCTTTTAACCTTATTGATGGCGTTGATGGTCTCGCTGCGGGATTGGGGATCTTTACCACATTAACTTTCGGCGTATACTTTTATGTAGCAGCCCATGCGGAATATGCGGCACTTGCTTTTGCCATGTGTGGCAGCCTGCTGGCTTTTTTGATTTTCAACCGTTCGCCCGCCCGCATTTTTATGGGTGACACCGGTTCATTATTAATAGGGCTGGTTAATGCCATTTTGGTGGTTCAGTTCATTAATATTGCAGGCTCACCGGGAGCCAGAGTGCCTTTACAGGCATCTCCCGCAATTGCTATTGCTATACTGATCATTCCTTTGTTCGATACGCTGAGGGTTTTTTCTATACGCATATTTAACAGGCGTTCGCCATTTAGCCCCGACCGCAACCATATTCACCACATCCTGTTAGACAGGGGAATGACGCATAAAGCGATCAGCTTTGCTTTAATTGTAGTAAACATTTTTTTTGTTGCGGTTTCATATTTTTTTAGTTTTCTCAGCATCAATATACTTATCCCGCTTTTAATTACACTTGCTTTTGGCGGCTTTACACTGGTATACCTGCGCAAGCCCAGGCTTATGGTTGTTGCCACAGGTGATAGCGAGGAGATACTGCAACTCACTACCAAGCCCTCAAGGATACTGCCTTTAACACCTGCAAAAAAAGCGGCTGAGCGCAACTGATCCCCGTATTCTTTTTATTCTTTCCATTCGTTAGCTTTGTAACGTATTCAATTTTTTTAACTATGTCAGAAGAAATATTATTTGTTTTAGATGCAGGCGAGGAAGCCATGAAAAAAGCACTCAGTCATTTGGAGGCGGAGCTGGGAAAGATAAGAGCGGGCAGGGCTACGCCGCAAATGCTCGACGGGCTGGTTGTAGATTATTACGGATCGCCCACACCTATTAGCCAGGTAGGAAATATTACAGTAGCCGATGCCCGTACTTTAACCATACAGCCATGGGAAAAAAATATGCTCCAGCCCATTGAGCGCTCTATTATTGCAGCCAATATAGGCGTAACTCCACAAAACGACGGGATGATCATACGTCTCTTTCTCCCTCCGCTAACAGAAGAGAGAAGAAGGGAACTGGTTAAAAAAGTGCATGCCGAAGGAGAGCAGTCGAAAGTAGCTGTGCGCAGCATACGGCGCGACGCAATAGAAGATATTAAAAAACTGCAGAAAAACGGGTTAAGTGAAGATGCAGGCAAGGATGCTGAAAAAGACATCCAGCAACTCACCAATAAATACATCGCGTTAATAGACAACTATCTTGCCACCAGGGAAAAAGAAATGATGGCGGTGTGAGATATGAAGTGGTGAGTGGTGAGGAGTGAGTGGTGAGTTGTGAGTTGTGAGTTGTGAATAGTGAATGCGTCAATGAATAATCTGCCAGTCGTTGGTATGCTCAAGTTGAATCTGACGGCTCATTTGCTCACGTTTATCGTTTGTCGTTTCACGAAAGAGAAGATACAGAACTATCCCAATAAATCGTATGGCTGCCATAAAACTAAAGAATATCAGTACCCGTGCGCCAAAGCACTTCGACAAGCAAAAAACAAAAGTAAAGACAGAAAGGATATTATTTGAATTAGATGATCTGCAAAACCTGCTTTATGCAGAAAGCAAACATGCCATACTGATAGTGATACAAGGTATGGATGCGAGTGGAAAAGACGGCGTTATCCGGGATGTGTTCGGAGAGCTGAACCCGCAGGGCGTAACCGTTAAGTCGTTCAAAGTGCCAACCGAAGAAGAAGCGGCACATGACTTTTTGTGGAGAGTACACGCTGCCGCACCCCGCAAAGGAACAATACAGGTATTCAACCGCTCTCACTATGAAGATATCCTGGTAACCAGGGTGCATAAATGGTGCGACGACGGAACGGCTAAAAAAAGAATGAAGGCCATCAACGAGTTCGAAACATTGCTTACGCAGCACAACAATACCCATATTTTAAAATTCTACCTGCATATTTCACCCCGGGAACAACAGCAACGATTAAACGAAAGGATGCGCGACCCGGCTAAAATGTGGAAGTACAATGAGAAAGATTTCGAAGAAGCGAAACGGTGGGATACTTATATGAAGATGTATGAGGATTGCTTTGAGCATTGCAATACCATACCCTGGCAGATCATCCCGGCAGATCAAAACTGGTACAAGGAGCACCTCATCGCTTCTGCCCTGCACTCCACGCTGAAAAGCCTCAACATGCAATATCCCGGCTTAAAAAAATAATGCAGGCATAACAGTGTATTTTTTGTACATAACCCCTGCCTGCTGAAATTGAAAAAGTGTATATTGAAATAAATATTAGTATTATATTCAGCAAGAATTTTTTTCTAATCTTAAAAACCAACACTATGGGCTTCATTAAAGACTTTAAAGATTTTGCATTAAAAGGAAATGTAGTAGACCTGGCTGTTGCCGTGATCATTGGCGGCGCATTTGGGGCAATTGTTTCATCACTCGTGGATGACGTTATTACTCCCCTGCTGCTCACTCCTGCCTTAAAAGCCGCGAATGCAGAAAACCTCGACCAGCTAACGTGGGGCGCTGTAAAATATGGCAAGTTCCTTTCGGCGATCATCAAATTTGTGATCATTGCATTTATCCTGTTCATTATTATCAGGGCCATGAAAAGCCTGCAGAAAAAAGAAGCTGCAACTCCTGCCGGCCCGTCTTCTACCGACAAATTGCTGATGGAAATACGCGATGAATTAAAAAAACAATAGCCGGCACCACTCTGGTGCATTATTTGCAGAAATGAGGCTGTCTCAAAAGTTATGTTTTGAGACAGCCCCATTTATTTTATATGGGAACAAAACGTTTTTTTTAATTTCGCGCAAAATTTCACGACCATGAAAAAAATCTTACTTAGTGCTTTCCTCGTTTCTTTTGTTTTTATTACCGTACTCCATGCACAGGATCCTACCGTATCGGGAATGCGGGATGCGGCCGGAAGAACGATCGCCAAAGACCCGAATGATACGATTCCCCAGGTTTGGAAAAAAGGCGGACTGTTCAGTATTAATGTAAACCAGGGCGCTTTAAGCAACTGGGCCGCCGGTGGCGACAAATCGTCTTTATCTGTTGCAGCGCTGCTTAATTTATATGCTTTTTATAAAAAAGACAGGCATATCTGGGATAACACCTTAGACATTGCTTATGGCTTTGTAAATACAACCAGTCTCGGCAGCAGAAAAGCCGACGACCGGTTTGATTTTCTTTCCAAATACGGCTATCAGCTTGGCAAAGGAAAGTGGTACGCCAGTGCATTGTTCAATTTCAGGACACAGTTAACAAAAGGATACGCCTATCCTGACGACCAGCCCAAAGTGCTGACTTCTAATTTTCTTTCACCGGCCTATATATTGCTTTCGCCGGGTATAACCTACCAGCCCAATGAAAATTTTTCGGTGTCGCTTTCACCTGCTACAGCAAGATGGACAATTGTAAACGATGATGTATTGTCTGATGCCGGCGCTTTCGGGGTTGACCCGGGGAAAAAAGCAAAAACCGAATTCGGCGCTTTTGCTTCCGTGAATTACAAAGCCAATATCAGTGAGAACGCATCCTATACAGGACGGCTTGACCTGTTCTCCAATTATTTACATAATCCACAAAATATTGATCTGTTCATGACCAATATGCTGCTGGTAAAGGTAACCAGGCTGATCACGGTAAGTCTTTCGCTGGATATGATTTACGATGATGATGTAACAACAATTGATGCAGATGGTAATCCGCGCGGCCCAAAAGTTCAGCTTAAAGAGCTGATGGGCATTGGTTTATCTTACCGTTTTAAAAACTGATCTTCGTTGCTTACATTTGCTGCGTCCCGTTTCGGTTATTGTGTAAAACCGGCGGGACGCAGCATTTAAATATTGTATAGTGAATACAGAATCATACCAGATCAAACTCCCCCAATTTGAAGGCCCCTTTGACCTTTTATTGTTTTTTATTGAAAGGGATGAGCTTGATATTTATGATATACAGATCACAAAGATCATCAATGATTTTGTGAGCTATATGCACAGTGCCGAAGAGCTAAGCATAGAGTTGAGCAGTGAGTTCATACTTTTTGTATCCACGCTTATGCGCATTAAAGCCAAAATGCTGCTGCCCCGCAAGGAAACAGATGAGCAGGGCAATGAAATTGACCCGCGTCAGGAACTGGTAGATAAGTTGCTTGAATACAAACGGTTTAAGGAAGCTTCCGCGAAAATGGCGGAAATGGAAGCCATTCGCATGCTGATGGTAAAACGCGGCAATATACAGAAGGAGATGGCAGAGGTAGGTGAAGAGGCAGGCGAAGGCACCGAAATACAAACCATTACCATGTTTAAGCTCATGAAGGCTTTTGAACGGGTAATGCAGCGGCTGCACGACCGCAATAACAAGCCCCAGCACGTAGTGTACAATTACCACTATACAATGGAGGGCAGCAGGGAATATATGCTCAATATGGTTCATACCGAAAAAACAGCAGCATTTGAAAAGATATTTGAAATTTGTGAAAACCGCATACACGCCATTTTTCTTTTTCTTTCTCTGCTGGAACTGGTACAACAAAAATACATGAGCATCATCACGGGTGAAGGCCGAAACAATTTCATTGTGGAATGGAATGAAAACAGGGAGGAACTGATATCCCTTGATGAGGCGTGAGGTATCAGGTATGAGGCGTGAGGTATCAGGTATGAGGTGTGGGGTATCAGGTATGAGGTGTGAGGTATGAGGTGTGGGGTATCAGCGGTTAGCTTTCAGCGGTTAATTCATATCTTTATCAATTGCATTTAGGGTAGAAGGCTCCTAGCTCACTGCTGAAAGTTGTCAACATCCTTATCTTTGCAAAACATTTTTACAACCCAAATGACTACCGTTTTTATTGCATGAGATCAAACACCGTATTTTTACTTTTTTTTCTGCTACCCCTGTTCTGTGCTGCCCAGGATAACCCTTTGCAGTGGGAGGCCGGCAGCAAAAAAAACAGTGCCGGTTCATATACGATCACTGTAAAGGCCAGCCTTGCCGACAAATGGCATGTATATGCAGATTCAATTGCGGATCTTGAACTGGGAGGGTTGCATATAAGCTGGGACTACGACAACATTCAAAAAAACGGGGAAGCTATCTCCAGTCCTGCCCCGGCAACAATAAAGGATCCCGTTTTTGAAAACCGTGAGCTCCGGGTATACACAGGCAATTTTACGCTCACTCAAAATATAAATATTACCGGCGATGTGCCGGCATCGCTTAAAATAGCATTACACGGATTTGCATCCAACAATGAAGCATTTATCCCCCTTGAAGAAACGAAGAACGTATCATTCGAAGGTGGTGTAGCGCCGGTTGAAGCCAGCCGGATCAAGTTGCAGGGAGTGGATCTTAAAGATCCCGTATTGCCCTGTGGCGAAGCGCAGGCATCGGGGCAGAGCCTGCTCACCATTTTTTTCCTCGGCCTGGTAGGTGGAGTAATTGCCCTTCTTACGCCCTGCGTATTTCCTATGATCCCCGTTACCGTTTCTTTTTTTACCAACAGGGCCTCCAATAAAAACCAGGCAATACGAAACGGTGTATTATACGGGTTTTTCATCTTCCTTATTTACGTTTTGGCCAGTATCCCGTTTCATGTTATAGGCAATGTACAGCCCGAGATATTCAATAACATTTCCACCAACGCATGGCTGAATGTTTTTTTCTTTGCCGTTTTCATTTTTTTCGCTGTTTCATTCTTTGGTTATTTCGAAATTAACCTGCCTGCAGGCATTGCGGGGAAAGCAGATGCAAGGAGTAGCCTGGGTAGCATAAGCGGTATCTTCTTTATGGCACTAACCCTTGTTATTGTATCTTTTTCCTGTACCGGTGTAATATTGGGCACTTTACTGGTAGGTACCGCTTCGGAGGGCGCATGGTCGCTCACCACCGGCATGGCAGGATTTGGAACAGCCCTGGCATTGCCTTTTGCATTGTTTGCCATGTTTCCCAACTGGTTAAAATCGCTGCCCAAAAGTGGCGGATGGCTGGATACGGTAAAAAAAATCCTGGCATTTGTGGAACTGGCCCTTGCCTTTAAATTTCTTTCCAATGCCGACCTTGTAGAACACTGGGGCTTGCTGAAACGGGAAGTGTTCATAGGCATCTGGTTATTGATCGCATTGGGGATGGGTTGTTATCTTTTTGGCTGGTTAAGGCTTCCTCACGATTATAAAGGCCAAAAAATATCGGCAGCACGTAAAATATTGGGCGTACTGGCTTTTATTTTTGCGGCATATCTTGTGCCGGGACTCACTTCTTCACGTTATGCCAATCTCAAGTTACTAAGCGGATTCCCGCCACCATTGAGCTACAGCGTGTATGGCAAAAAAAACGTGCTTGGCAAGGGCGTTGAGCCGCACGTAATAAACGATTATGAAAAAGCGGTGCAGTTATCTGCAGCGCAAAACAAACCCATTCTTATAGATTTTACCGGATGGGCCTGCGTAAACTGCCGTAAAATGGAAGAACAGGTTTGGAGCAGACCTGAGATTTCATCTCTCCTAACAGAAAAATTCATTCTCGTGTCATTGTATGTCGACGACCGTAAAAAACTTCCTGCAACCGAAAGATTCATTTATACTTTTTCCGATGGCAAAGAGAAAGATATAGAAACCACAGGCGACAAATGGGCGACTTTTCAATCTGAGAATTTCGGACAATCTACCCAACCGCTTTATGTTATCTTAAATCACCGGGGCAAATTGATGACCCACCCTGTTGGCTATACGCCAAACGTTAAAAAATACGAGGACTGGTTAAACTGCGGACTGAAAGCATACGCATCAGATCAATAAAAAATCGCTTACATTTAGGTTAAGCAAAATAATCGTGTTATGCCGATACGGATGACAGACGATCCGCAGGATCAGCAGGAGCAATTTAATGATGGTGGCGGCCAAAGAAGCGGTGGCGGTTTTCGCGGTGGCGGCGGACTGCTGGCTTTTTTACCTCTTCTATTGCGGATCTTTGGGATCAAAGGGATTTTAGTGATCGCAGCTATCGGCATAGGTGGTTACTTTTTACTGGGACGAACCGGCTGCGGAAGTATCATAAGCCAGGCAGGACAACTGGCCACCGGTGGAATACTCGACCCGCGTCAATTTCAGAAAGCCAGTATTTATGAAGCGTTGGAGGAGGATGATACAAAAAACCCACTGCCCGAAGCTGCCAACCTGCAACGCTATGCGCCGCTGGTGGGCAACCAGGGAGAGCAGGGAAGTTGCGTAGCATGGAGCAGTGCCTACGCGGCAAGGAGCATTCTGGAAGCATCCCGAACAGGTAAAAGCGCAAACGAGATAAAATTCAGTCCTGCTTTTTTATATAACCAGATCGGCCTCGATGGCTGTCAGGGTTCTTATATCATAAAGGCTATGGAATACATGACCAAACAGGGTTCATTGCCTTATGAACAATTTCCGTATACTGATCAGAACTGCACCCGGCAGCCCTCAACCGGTTTAATTCAGCAAGCCGGCGAATTTAAAATGCGGGGCTTTAACAGGCTGACCAAAGGCGACAATACGGAAGAACTGGATATGCGGGCCATTAAAGAAAACCTTGCCCAGGGCGCCCCCGTTGTAATAGGAATGATGGTTGGAGAAAGCTATATGCAAAACATGCTGGGTAAAGATGTGTGGTATCCCGAACCGGGCGACGCGGGCATGATGGGCTTTGGCGGCCACGCGCAGTGCGTAGTGGGTTATGATGATACAAAATACGGCGGCTCCTTTTTAATCATGAACAGCTGGGGACCCGAATGGGGAAACAACGGTTTTGCCTGGGTGCGTTATCCCGATTTTAAAAGATACGTAAGAGAAGCCTATGGACTGGAGCCTATGGCAAAAACAGGCAGCGCTGCCAGCCCCCCCCTTGAATGTGAAATTGGCCTGATGGAAGTGCAATACGATGGTAAAAAAACAAGCCCCAAAGGCTATATTCCTTTACGCCTGAGCGCACACAACCGTTTCGAAACCACCGTTCCCGTTAAAACGGGCACAAGGTTTAAAATGGAAGTGAAAAACAGCACCGAATGCTACATTTACGTGTTTGGCAAAGAAACCGATGGCAACAGCTACACCTTGTTTCCTTACCCCAGCGCCAAAGATGCTTCCACAACAAAATACTCACCATTTTGCGGCATTACCGGCTACCGGCTGTTCCCGAAAGACAAAAGCATGACACCCGACAGCATTGGCACAAAGGATATGATGGCAGTGGTTGTAAGCAAACAGCCGCTGGATTGGTATAAGCTCAACCAAACGATCAGCCGCCAACCCGGGTCGGATTATGCTTTACGGGTAAACAATACATTGCGCACGCAAAGTTCATCCGGTATCCGGTACCAAAGCACACCGGCAGGGACTATTCAATTCCAGGGTGATACAGGAAATAACCAGGTAGCCGTATGCGTGGTAGAAATAAGCAAACAATAAATAACAGTATTGCCAAAACATTTTCTGAAAACAAACGTGCCGTATGAACGCATTTATTAAAATGGTCCGTAGCCCGCTAAAGCTTCGCATGTTCCTGCTTTTGAGATTGCCTGCTGCCTATTTTTCCGGTGTAAGAATAAAATCCATTTCGGAAGAAAAGTGCGTGGTAACGGTTCCGTATAAGTGGTTTTCCAAAAACCCGTTCAGCTCCACTTATTTCGCCTGCCTGGCCATGGCCGCCGAAATGAGTACCGGTGCTTTATGCCTGGCTAATATTTACAAGCGCAGCCCTTCCGTATCCATGCTGATAACAGATATGAGCGCAGCATATTATAAAAAAGCCACTGATATCACCTCCTTTGTATGCAGAGAAGGTATTGCCTTGCGGGATGCAGTAGAGGAGGCTATTGCCGCGGGTGGCGACAATATGATTACGGTACAAGCCACCGGCACAAATGAGGCAGGCGAGTTGATAGCCGTGTTTAATTTTACCTGGTCGTTCAGGGTAAGGCGCAAATAAGCGGACCATGAAAAAAATAGTTTTTATTCTTTTTATTGTGCTGGCTGCAAAAACCAATGCACAGTATGCAAAGGTATATCCATCCAACTGGTGGACCGGGATGAAGAATCCCAAACTGCAATTGTTATTGCATGCCGGCTTTGACATTGCTGATGAAATTATGCATATCAGCTACCCGGGTATTGCTGTAGATAAGATCACGCCATTTGCCAATAAACATTATATAGCCATTGATCTTACCATTTCACCACAGACAAAGCCCGGTACCATGTATATAGAATGTAAGAAGAACAAAAAAGTGAACCGGATCCCGTTTGAACTGATGCAACGTCATGTCCAAAATGGTAAAACGCGGGTGCAGAGTGTTACTGCCAAAGACCTGGTTTATCTTATTATGCCCGACCGTTTCGCCAATGGCGACAGCAGCAACGACGTGGTTAAAGCTATGCGCGACAGTATATCCAACCGCAACAATATGTATGCCCGTCATGGCGGTGATCTTAAAGGCATCAGGGATCATCTTGATTATTTTACCGAATGGGGCGTTACCGCTTTATGGCTTACACCCGTTATTGAAAACGATATGCCCCTGACCGAAGAAGCACGAACAGTAGCGCCTGCACGATTTGCTGAACGCACCAATGGCTTTTCGCGTGCAAAAAATATCCTTACCGGCGATACAATACAATTTGAAATATTTTCAATACCTGCCAGTACCACCTGGGTACTTGAGTTGAAAAAATAAAGTACATTCTGCTTTGCGATGCGCTTCGTTGCTGTATGCTGTATGGTTTACTGTTTTTCTTTCAGCCTATATTTGCAGTAACAGCAAAACACACGCACATAAAAATCAATCTTTTATCATGGAAAAAAGCACAATCATTTCCAGCAATCATATTCAGGGTGAACCGGCACCTGAACCTGAATTTACCGTAGGCGTATCTGTAGACTGCGTGATCTTTGGTTTTGAAGACTATAAACTGAAAGTATTGCTCATTAAAAGCGATATGCTTCCCTATGAAGATCACTGGTCGCTGCTTGGAGATATTGTTAATCCGGATGAAGATATTGACGCTGCCGTTTCGCGGATTGTAAAAGACCGTACCGGGTTAAATGATGTGTACATGGAGCAGGTGCGCACCTTTGGTAAGGTAAACCGTCACCCCAAAGGAAGGGTGATAACCACGGCTTACTGCTCTCTTCTTAATATCAGGCATAATGAATTAAAAATCCTGGATAACGAATTACACTGGCATGATGTACAGGAAATCAAAGAAATGGCTTTTGACCATATGGAGATATTGGATGCGTGCCGCAACTGGCTGCAATACCGCGTGCAGAAACATCCCTTAGGGTTACGTTTACTGGAAACAGAATTTTCACTGCGCGACCTCCAGCTTTTATATGAAACCATTCTGGGTGAAAAAATGGACAGAAGGAATTTCCGGAAAAAATTTTTTAGCATGGAGCTGCTCATCGATACAGGCATCATGGAAAAAAATGTACCTCACCGTCCGGGAAAATTATACAGATTTGATTATGAAAAATACGGTAAAACAAAAAAAAAGAAGTGGCAGGGTATAGATTTTTAAACAAGGGAAAGATCAATAATAAAAATGTTTACGTGTTTAACGCAAAAGACCGGACTGAAAAGCCCGGTCTTTTATAAAACCCCTAAACTAACTTCCTGAATACAATAAAAGTATCGAATAAATATGCCAGTATTTATTTTGCCGGTTTTAAAATGTAACTTTGTTACGCTTATAGGAGATATTCCACAGGGTGGGGAATTTATTGCTCATAACAGTCAGGTTTTTTTTTAACAATCCAATACCAGTGCGGTTACAATGAATGTTTATTTTTGGCAGGGAAATGTATTACTATACAGTAATAAGAAATAAAATGATTATTATCACTATTAAAATCAACTATTATGAAAGCAGATTCTAAAGTATTGCTGGGCTTACTGGCAGGCGCAGCCATTGGTGCAATAGCAGGCATTCTTTTCGCTCCCGACAAAGGTTCTGAAACCAGGAAAAAAATATCAAAGAATACGTCCGACATGGGTGACCAGCTGAAGCATACCTTCAATGATTTTGTTGATACAGTAAAAGACAAATACCGCCATGCAAAAAAAGAGGTTGAAGACGTAGCCGAAAAAGGCAAGGTGAGCACTTTTGGCGGTACTACAAAAAATTCAATGACTTAAAAACAACCTTGTTGCAGCGCTAAACCATTAACGATTCCGGCGGCTTAAAACACTCATAATAATGAAAGAATCCATTTCTGAAAATATAACAATGCTGATTGAAGATACAGGCCGCTACATAGAAGCAAAAACGGAACTGTGGAAATTAAAAGCAGTTGACAAAAGTACAGAGATGGCTGCATCTCTCGTTTCGCAGCTTATTGTCATCCTTACTGCTTTTATTGGAATTGTAGCGTTAAATACCGGTATTGCATTGTTATTGGGAAAATGGCTTGGTGAAGCATACTATGGTTTTTTCATTGTCGCCGGTTTCTATTTTTTACTGGGGCTGATCCTTTACCTGGCGCGGAAAACCCTGATCAAGACACCATTTTATAATGCTGTTATCAATAAAGTATTTAAATGAATATTCCATTGCGTTCAGAAGATATTAAGGCCAGGATTAAAATTCTGGAAGAGCAAACGCTTGTTATGGAGCAGGGATTGAAAGTAAGGTTCAAAGAAACATATGAAAGCTTTAAGCCGGCTAACCTGATAAAAAGCGTCTTTCATGGAATTACATCAGACAAAGGCATTAAAAACGGGTTCCTGGGTACCATTCTTAAATTCGGAGTTGGATATGCAGGCAGCCGTTTATTCTGGAATCCTTCAGGCAGCATTGCAAAAAGAGCTATCGGAGCAGCCCTCCAATTGGGCACCACCCGGGAAATAGGTAAAAAAATATCTATCTGGAAAAAATTTGTCACCAGTCTTTTCACTAAAGATAAAAAAGCAGCTTAAAGCTCTTTTTTGTCAGCATTTCTCCAGCGTTGTTCTCCTTTTACGGATCTGTTGTTTATGGTGGTATTTTGCTTTAAACTTCAGACTTACCGCCCCGGATTTAATATTGAATTTTATTTGCTTTTTGTGATTTGTTTTTTGGTTCTTTGTATCCCATGTATATACATCATTATAGCTGCATATCGCCGCAACAAACATTTGAGCATGCTGATGTGGCAACATTACATGAAAGTGCCGGTAATAAATTAAAGGCGAAGGAGCCGAAGTATGAAGGCATCCCGCCCGGTATTTTACGGCGAATGGGCAAAGCGGTAAGAATCGGGATCGGGGCAGCACTGCCCGTAATACGGCAACAACCTGCTATAGACGGGATAATTATAGGAACCGCTAACGGTGGCATGGAAGATTGTATTAAGTTCCTTAACCAGATCATAGATTATGAAGAAGGCATGCTTACGCCGGGTAACTTTGTGCAAAGTACGCCCAATGCCATTGCCGCGCAAATGGGTTTGCTGAATAAGAACAAAGGCTACAATATTACACATGTGCACCGGGGGCTGGCATTTGAAAATGCTTTGCTTGACGCCATGATGATGGTTAAGGAAAACCCCGGCAACAATTATTTACTGGGAGCTGTGGATGAGATATCTGCTTATAACTACAACATTGATCTTTTAGACGGATGTTTTAAAAAAGAGCACATTGCCAATAAAGATCTTTACAATACAATATCTGCAGGAACCATTGCCGGTGAAGGCGCAGCCATGTTCATCGTAAATGACAATGCTGAAAATGCTGTAGCGGAAGTAAAAGCCATACAAACCATCCACACCGAAAACGAAACGGAAGTAAGCACTGCAATGCAGCAGTTCATACGCCAAAATCTTCCTCATAATGAAAAAGCCGCCCTGCTGCTGACAGGCGAAAATGGCGATGTGCGTTTATTGAAATACTATTCGGGAATTGAATCTTTGTTTGACGAACACACCACAATTGCCCGTTTTAAACACATGTGCGGTGAATACCCTACCGCTTCATCTGTAGCACTTTGGCTGGTTTGCAATACCCATCAATGGCCTGTGCATATGATCAAAAAACAGGGTGCAGCCGGTTCTGCACGCCACATCATCATCTATAATAATTACAGGGGGCTGCAGCATGGTTTTATGCATATTGCAGTATAAAAGCATTTATAAGATACTATACATTTAAAAAAATACCGGTAACAGTATATCACCATTATCAACAAAAATAAAAACCCTGTACTTTCGTTTATTATCCCGGTTGTAATTTCTAACCAATAAATAGCCATTATATGAAGTCTCTGAAAAAAATCATCCTCCTTTTCGCCGTAACCTTTATTTCTTTGCACATGTATGCCCAGCGTATCCGTGTGGTGGAAGGTAAGGTTCCCGACCTTAAAAATGAAAAATCTGTAAACACAGAATTTACTTACAATGATATAAGTGTAGGGAAATTTGATAAAGAGGCGGATTATATTAAATCCAAAACAGAAGAATACAATAAAAAAGAAGCAGGAAGAGGAGACAGCTGGGCAAAAAAATGGGTTGAAGACCGGGAGCTAAGGTATGAGCCCAAATTTGACGAACTGTTTACCAAGTACAGCGACCTTAGTATAGACAATAATGCCAGATATACGATCATTTTTCACACTACTTTTATGGAGCCGGGTTTTAATATAGGCATAACCCGTAAAAATGCCTTCATCAATGGTGAAGTGCTGATCGTGGAAACCGCCGATAAAAACAATGTCATTGCCAAACTGTCTATTGATAAGGCGCCCGGTAATTCTTTCTGGGGAAATGATTATGATACCGGCGAAAGGCTTTCAGAAACCTATGCTACTGCCGGCAAAGCGCTGGGGAAGTATATTAAGAAGTAGGTGTTCCCCAAATGACATCAAACAATATATTTCTGCTCCACGGGGTCTTCCCAGCCATAGCAATTGTGAAAAGGGTTAGGCCCCCGGCGAACAGGAAACCAACCCGCCTGCAGGCAGGATCGGCGGTGCGGTATTTTTTACTATTGCATGACCCCCACAACTGCACTATGCTTTCCTTATATAATTATTTCGTACACCGGCATTTTTATTAACACACATTTTCAAAGAAAAAGGGAAATGGTTTATCGCTAAAATAATTTATACTTGTAAAAAACATAACAATGCGAAACATCTTCTTCCTGATCCTCCTGCTTTTTTCATCTTCCTTTGTGTGTGCTCAGTTCAAAAGTATTGCGGAAGATCCAATCTTTGATGAACCCCAGGAAGGTTTTGCAAAAATCCTTCAAATAAAAAATGGCAATACCATTTTTATTCACATCACACCAAAAAAAGAGATAAATGTACAAGTATACGATGCCTCGCATAAAAAGAAAGCAGAACGAAGTTTTTTAGCCAATTACGAGAAAGACAATATAAATGTGGAGGGCAGCTTTGAAATTAACGGTGACGCAGTTTTGATGGTAAGAACTGTAGACCACCGGGTTCCCCGCCTTTACAGATTGATCATCAACGGGAGTACCGGGGTACTTAAAAATGAAAAAAAGATTGTTGAGCTCGATAAAATAACTATGGGTCAAGGGTATGCTGCTGCGTTTGGAGGCGTTCCGGCACCCAACTTTTATATAAAGAAAGACCCTAACAGCGATAATTATGCTTTAGCAATCTTTAACAGTTTTGTATCCGACAGGAATAAACGAATCGAAATTATATTTTATGGTTCTGATCATTCTGAATTAAGCCGCGCCTTTTATAATTCTCCGGATAATAAATACAAATACATGAACTATGCCGACATGACTGTACTTGGTAACGAAAAAGTCTGCGTGCTGGCTTATGGCTACAACACTGCCACAAGCGGAGGGAAAGAAAGCGCATTATTACTGGCTAACCTGAATAAAGGATCTCAGTCTGTAATAATAAATGAGTTAGACTTCGCAAAAAATTTAATAGCTAAAGAACGGCTACCCTGGTTTTTCAACCTGGCTTCTGAATCACTCACGTACGGAATTACACGATACAATCCCGTTACCCAAAAAATTATTCTGCTCACTTCAGCCAAAGAAAAAAAAGAGAAAGGGTTCACATCGTATTTGGTATTTGTAAATCCTGTTGACCTTACCGTAGATTACTCGGGAATTATATATCCTCAGCAGTCCAACGAAAAAAGCATTGAAATTTTTGGGGAAAAATCAGAGTATACCGGTATGCCGCAAAATTTGTTTATTAACAATGATGGCAGCTTTTCAGTAGTATATGAAGATATCAGTAACACTATGCGGCAAAGCACTATGAGCCGGGCAACATCTGTTACCTCCAATTTGGGCAATATCGCAGTTTCACAATTTGATCCCAAAGGAACAGAAAAAAAAAGTTACTTTATTCCGAAAGATCAGGTTATCTGGAATACAACACTTCAACCTTACTATCACTCCGACAGGGAAGGCGGGGCACAATTACTGATAAAAGGAAATCAATTTAAATCATTTGCTTATTTAAACGGGCTTCAAAAATCATATATCCTCTTCAACGATGTAGAGGCCAATACCGAAAGTGTAAACAAAGGGAAAATAACGACTATACAGGGAGTAAGCGACTGTGATGGATTTTATTATGATATCTCGGGCAGCGACGTATTACCCAAAAGGAATTTCGTGTTTGGGAAACCGGATCGCAAACGGGATCATAATCTAGGCTTATTTGCTATTTCTGATTACGACAGGAATAACAACGTTTATGTAACTCTCAAATTAATAAAAGAAGGAAGAAGCAAAGGAGTATGTCTGGTATGGTTACAACCGCAATAAGTTCTCAAAGTACACAAAAAGTGGCTAATGAATAAACAGCCATTTCGAACACCACCGCGACTGTTAGAATAATGTAAAAATAAGAGGTTGCAAAATAAATAATGGCAACTTCCTTATCTTTCATATCAAAACCTTATTCTCTGTGTCTTTCACTTTTCACCTCTCACCTTTCTTTAAAATTTAAACCCAACCGTTAGCAATATATTACCAACCGTGTTGCTGAGCTTTGCAGCGTTAAACACGTTTTCATCCAAACGATAGGGATAATATGCGTCCTTAATGATCTGGTGGATATAAGCCAGGTCAACAAACATTCCCTTATTGCGCCAGCCAAGGCCCCCGCTGATGTTCATCCTGCTTGCATTGGTGATATCCCCGGGTTCGTTACCAAAATAATTATTGCTGTATGGATTGCCGTAATATCCGAACCCTGCTCTCACCATTACCGTCTCAAATTTTAATTCACCACCCAAACGGAAATTCACCGCAGATTTGAATACATCATCTATCGTATTGTTTAAATCTGTAAAATAATCTTTATCTGCCTGGTTGGTATTATCCTGTGTATTAAACGCGTTGTTCTTATAGCTTATATATTCCACATCTGCGGTAATAAACCCTTTTTGTGAGCTTACATCCGCCTGGTTCCCAAAAATATAAGCCAAACCCGCGCCCAGTCGCACTGGTGTTTTATACCTGTATGTATATTCACCCGCATAGCCGTCATTCAGATCAAGCGAACTCTGCGACAGTTCACCGGCATAGCCTTCGGTATCGGTGGTAAGTGAAGAATAATAAGTGTCTTTAAAGGAATACCATGAAGGGCTGTGAAAATTCAATCCCACGCGCAATGCTTCCACCGGCTTGAATATGATGCCGATATTGATGCTTGCTCCGGTGCCATCGGTTCTTAAATAATCGTCTGCCACAAAATAGTTAAAATCATTATTGGTATCACCGGTAGCATCCGTTTCCCTGAAGCTGCTGTTGCGTATGTATTTTAAGGTATTGATATTGATGGACCCTCCAATATAAAATACATCGTTATAATTTCCCCCAACACCAATGCTGAATTCCGAAATGCCACCCTTTGCATTGATGATCTGTTGTTGCTTTAAACCGGTAGCAACACTGGCGTTGCTGGCATAACCGGTAAGATTATCGTCACTATCAAAGATGGGATCGAGGAGATAGGTATTTAAACCCAGACTGGCGCCATAAGGATAATCCAGTGCAGCATCATCGGGGTTGGTGGCATTGCCACTGATTAGCTGGTCGAGGTATTTTTCTGAATATGAGCTTTGATTATTTTCGCCGCTAACATAGGTGTTGCTATTGAAATTAGCCGTTTTGCTGATCGCCAGCCCAATGCTCATATTTTTCCATTTGCTGCCTGCCTTATAAGAGGGAATTCCCCATACAACACCTATCGGACCGTAGTTGAAGCTGCTTTTGCTGTCTGTTGCGTCAGCTCCCCTGTATGAAGCCTTGTCATTGCTAAAGGTAAAGCCCGGCGTTAGCACCAGTTCGCTGGTCTTGTATAATCCAATTCCCGCAGGATTGCTATACAGCGCTGTAATATCTCCGCCCAATGCATTAACAGCTCCGCCTATTGATTGCGCCCGCGCTGTTCCCTGTGGCGTAAGCCAGGAATACCTCACGGCATCCAGGGGCTCCTGAGCAAATAAAATGGAAACTGAAAAAATTAATCCTGTCGTTATAAATGCTTTCCTCATATTTGAAAATTTAAAGCCAAAAGAGCTTCAGGTTCATTATACCAAAAAGAGCGGCCTCCCGCTCTTTGGTAAAAATTTTTAAACTACACTACTACGCATAATCCTTCGCTATCTGCCACCTCTTCCGGGTGAGCGGGAAGGTGCACTACCACCGCCACCACTGCTTCTGCTGCCCGAATTTGAACTGGGAGCAACCCTGGGTGCAGAGGGTGCACTATTGCTGCGTTCAAAAGTTCTCGTGGGTCTGCTATTGCTATTCCTGTCTATAGAACGGCGCGGACTGGTATTGCCTGAAGAAGATCTGCGCGGGTTTATATAATTGTTGTCATTGTTCCTGAATACCCGTACAGGTGCATCTCTCCTGTTTATTTCAGTGTTGCTCCTGTTCCTGTTACCGTAACTGCGCAGGTTCGACGTTCTGGGCCGATAAGTGGCAGAAGGCCTCACATTGCCCGGCTTAACAGAAATCAATCCGGGATAATAATAATGCCCGTAACCGTAAGAATAATAGGGATTATAAAAAGAATATGGATTATACAGTGAATACGGGTTATAAAAACCGTTGTATAAACCACCCCAGCCATAGCCTATGCCCATTCCAAGACCGTAATGCGAATAAGGAGAATACAATGAGTAAGGATTGTAATAACCTAAACCCATCCCAAATCCGCTACCATAAGAAAAGGGTGAATACATACCGCCGCCATAATACGAATAATCATCTAAGGAAGACCATAAAGAACGATTCCTTACTTTCATGCGCAGATAATTATCTTCACTGCTGTATGCGGAACGGTCCTGCTCTGTTTGCACATTTACGTATTCATCCTGCCCTCCATCGTTATCATAATATTCATCATTATCGTTGGAATAAGCAACCCGTTGCTGCGGCGCCGGAGAATAATATACATCATCGGGCGTTTGTCCGGACCTGTACATCGTTGAACAGCTACTCAGCCCAACGGCAACTGCGGCCAAAAGTAAAATTCTCTTATTCATACCTGAAGGTTTTAAAATTTACCCCGTGAAGTTACTACATTTGCCACAATTTGCACTGTTAATCTATTCAAAATAGTTGGG
>NZ_DAOMOZ010000020.1:0-37811 GCF_035444585.1 Agriterribacter sp. | reverse complement strand
AAGATGATGCTCCATAGCTATTTCAGCAGCCATCAGGGCCTGCTTTTGCGTGCCGCCCATTGCCTCCGTTAATGCCCCGGCGGCCATTGCCGATGAAACGCCGATCTCGGCCTGGCAGCCGCCCATTGCGGCCGAGATGGTTGCTCCCTTTTTGAAAATGCTCCCTATTTCAGAGGCGGTTAATAAAAACCGGATCACATTTTCTTCCGTATCGTTGTCGCAGAAAATAATATAGTACAGCAATACCGCCGGAACAACGCCTGCCGCGCCGTTGGTAGGTGCAGTTACCACCCGGCCAAATGAAGCGTTTTGCTCATTAACAGCAAGCGCAAAACAGCTTACCCAGTCTAAAATGTAATTAAATCCATTTCCGCCATCCTGAATAGCCCGTATCCAGGTAACATAATCATTGTACGCTCTTCCCTGCAATAACTTTTTGTTCAGCGCGGCTGCACGGCGTTTTACATTCAGTCTACCCGGTAGCACACCTGTTTCGTGA
The DNA here is from genome assembly GCF_035444585.1 of Agriterribacter sp. Classification (GTDB taxonomy): domain Bacteria; phylum Bacteroidota; class Bacteroidia; order Chitinophagales; family Chitinophagaceae; genus Agriterribacter. Next base: position 37,312 of record NZ_DAOMOZ010000020.1, on the reverse strand, counting down.
CAGCCTTTATACACACATTCCCGCATTACCCCGTATATCCGTAAAAGCCCATTCCTCGTGTCTTCTTCCGGGCGCCAGGCGTTTTCATTTTCCATCACCACTTCATATATGCTCAATCCCTTCATGCACCAATGCAACAGGTCGGAGGCTGTATTGATCGGAAAGGGCAGTTGTACCACCTTGGTCTTTCCCGTTTCCTTCCCATCCTGCTGTACAAAGCCTCCGCCAATGGAATAATAGGTTTCGTCAATTTTTTTCCCGGTTTTAAGTGTTGCTGAAAAGGTGAGCGCATTGGGATGAAAGGGAAGTGCTTCACTTACCAGGAAAAGTATATCTTCCTGCGGATGGAATGAAATATCATGCTTTGCCTGTAGCCGTATCTTCCCGGTAAGCGCAATAGCATTGATACGGGTATTGATGTTTTCCACGGCAAAGGCTTCGGGTTCTTCGCCACATAAGCCCAGTTGAACGGCAATATCTGTACCATGCCCCTTACCTGTTTTGGCTAAAGAACCATATAAGAGTACCCGCAATGATACTACCTCATTTAACAGTTGCTGCCCCTCCAGCTTAGCGGTAAACAACTGTGCAGCCCGCCACGGCCCCAACGTGTGGGAGCTGGAAGGTCCAACGCCTATCTTGAACATATCAAATACGGAAATGGCTTCGTGTGGCAAGAGCGTGTATTTCTATAAAGATAAAAGCTTTGAAGTATACGAATACCTCAAAGCATCATTTAAAAGTCAGTTTTCATTACTGTACTCCGGTAAGCTCCAGGGAAAATACAAGGATCGAATTGGCTGGTATGATCACATTGCCATTGGCATCTTTGGCGTCTTTGTCGCCATAACCCAGGCTGGGAGGGATGAACAGCTTTATTTTCCCGCCGGCTTTAATGTGTTTAAGCCCTTTTTGCCAGCCGGCGATCAGTTCGCCCAGCCTGAAGGATACCGGCGTTCCATCGCTTTTATCAAAAACCTGGTCGTTGGTCAATGAGCCGGTATAATGTACGCTCACCACTGAGCATACGTCGGGTGTTTTGCCTGTTCCTGTATTTTCTATAACGTAATACACGCCGGATGAATCCTTTTGGGCAGTAATATTCTTGGCTGCAAGGTAGGTTTCAACCTGCTGCACCTCATTGCCGGGCGCTTTAATACTGAGTTCGTTATAAGGGCAGCCTGTTTCTTTTTTTAAGCACGATACAAAAACAAGAGACACGATAAAAGCATAAACAGAGATCTTTCTCATATAAATTTTCCTTTATACCCATGATATAAACACTTATCGAAACGTTGCATCTTTAACCGGTTTTAACATCACCTCCTTCTTTATCCTTTAATTCAAGATAACGCTGCTCATTCATCTCCCACTTATGCCGCCGGTTGAATATAGAAAAAAAAACAGCTATGGCAAGAACGGCTATAACCAGTACAAGAGGGTTAAATTGCGTATTGCCAACCATGGTGGCTCTTTTATTCCAGCCCAGCATGTAATTTAAAAGTATAGGCAGGGCAATAAGCAGCCCTAACGGAAGCCCAACCAGCAACTGGTAAAATGTTTTTTTCTCTTTTTCCCGGTTTTGTTCCCAGTATACCAGGAAAGCCTTTTCTTCCTCAGTTAACATAGCAATAAAGTTGATATGCAAATATAAGCAAGCCTGTTGCGGGGAACTGTGCTATTTTCCCATTGTTTAATGTCAGGCAGGATTAAAACTTGCAACCTGTTAGTTTTTAGATTTTTGTAACTTGTGCCTCTGATCCTGTGTGTTTTATTCTTTATTAAAAAAACAACCGGCATTTTGAAGATCGCACATTTACTTGGACAATACCTGCTCCAAAATAAAAAAATGCAGTTGCAGAGCATTGGTGAATTTGTACTGGATAATTTTTATGAAAATCCATTTGAAAATGAAAAAGGAAAGATCAGGCTTCCCGGAAATACCATACAATTTTCGCCCGATAAAAAAGCAAAGGAAGATGCGGGGCTCATTGACTTTATTTCACAGCGCACAGGAAAAATAAGGCCACTGGCATCGTCTGATCTCGAAGACTTCTTAAATATCGGTAAGCAGTTGTTAAATGTGAGCAAGCAGTTTTATATTGAAGGACTGGGCACTTTGATTTTAGATGACAACAACAACTACGACTTTATTCAGGGGAACGAAGTGATGGTGGCTACCGTTCCTGAAGATATCCATCTCAAAAAACGCGTTGTAAAAAGAGAAGAGCATGCCGATGATATGTCTTTTGAGGATGGCTATCCCAGACCTGCTCACAGCTCTGCAAACCTGCTCCGCAAATCACTGATATTGTTTGCACTGGCATTAGGCCTTGTGATAATAGGATGGATGGTGTATTATTTTTTTCAACAGTGGCAGGATAAAAATGAGGGGCAGGAAAATGCACTTGAAAATATTCAGCCTGTTATACCTTCCCCGGCCCAGGATTCCTTAAAGGCGGGAACAGACAGTTTGACTACCACACCGCTAAACCCGGATGGCGATTATACCTATAAAGTGATCATTGAAACCTCAAAACGCCAGAGGGCTTTGAGGCGGCATAAGGAACTGCAAAAAATGGGGTACGGCGTAAAGCTCAGCACAGAAGATTCTATTACTTTTAAACTATACACCCTCATTACAGGCCCATTATCTGATACAAGCCGCAGCCGGGATTCAATTACCCGTTTTTTTGGAAGGAAGGCCATGATCGAGCTAAAATAAATACATGAAACGGATCTCCTTTGCATTGGGCTGCATATACGGGCTGGTTGCAATAGCAGATATCTTTTTTGTTTTTAATGCCTGTGAACAGGAACGGTTTATCAGTAAACCACTGCTGATGATAGTGCTGATGCTGATGTATGCGGCTGAAACCGGGGTAAGATCTGCTTTTTCAAAAATATTTTTGCTTGCCTTATTCTTTTCCTGGGCCGGCGACCTGTTTTTGATGTTTAGCGGATTTTTTACCGGCGGTCTATCCGCTTTCCTGGCAGCGCATGTATGTTATATTATTTATACACTTCGGATCAATCCGCGAACAAAAGGAGCGTTGCAATTTCAACCGTTGTTTGCAATACCCATCCTGGCCTGGGGAATTTTATTGGCAGGCTTGCTCTTCCCCTTTCTGGATGCGCTTAAAATTCCTGTGATCATTTATGCCGCAGTGATCTGTACTTTTTGGATGCTTACCCTTAACCTGTTTGGAAAAACAGGCAAAAAAACGGCAGCCTTGTTTTTTTTCGGTGCCGGGCAGTTCGTGCTTTCCGATTCTGTATTGGCAGTAAATCAGTTTGTTTATCCCTTTTTCATTCTGCCACCCGTAATAATGCTCACCTATTGTTCGGCTCAATTGCTGCTGGTTTTAGGCAGCCTGCGGCATTTAAGATCATTAAAACAAAAATTAAATTAATATATATATTGCTATTTATCAATTTATTGATGATCTTAAACTGTTAATTTTTTGAGCTGTTCCGGCGTTTACCGTCAGCAACGGTTTGTTTTACAATAAATCGGTATACCTTTGCGTTAGTAATACACTAAGTGCCTGCCAAGCCATGATCAAAACGTTCGCTACTGCTTCGATTGCCCCGAGCCATGCACATTTTTACAATCGTTACTGCCAAACCATATTTTGATTGTTCCATATGAATCAATGCATTTTGCTGAAAATGTAGAACACGATTCTGTACGGCTCAGCACCGTACTTCATGTTAAAACAATTACAACATGGAAACAATGATCAATGACCTGAAGTTTGACAAAGAAATGGTGAATACTTTGGAAAAAAAGAAAGTAGATATTGATATCCTGTACGTCTATCTCATGAACGGAAAAATTACGCTGCAGGAATATTTATACCTGTGCGGTATAAGATAAGCCATTGTTCAAAATATACCGGTCAAAAAAAGGCGGGATGCACATCGCATCCCGCTGTAGGTTATAGTGGAGTCAGGGTCAATCAGGTAAGTCCTGCTTAGCCGGTTCCTGTTTTTTTATTTATCCCACCAAACACGGGTTTTCAAATCATCTGCTCCCAACCACTGTACTGCCTGGTTATAATTATTTACATTAATTCTTGTTTCATCGGCAGGATACAGGGCTCTCCTGGCAATATAGCCGGGTCCCTGTGTGCCAATAACAATTTCAGGGAAACCGGTCCTTCTCCACTCGAACCATGCTTCATAGCCTACAAAATAGAGTGACAACCATTTCTGGCGTGCAATTTTTTCCAGCTTCTCCGCCTGCGTACCGCTATAGGCAACAGCCGGTTGTGTATAATAACTGTTATCCGGAATAACATCCTCTCCTTTAAGTTTAAGGTAAGAATTTTCATATCTCGTGCCCACTCTTCCGGCATAATAAGCAAACTGGTCTTCGATGCCATTGAGGTAATGATCCTCTGCTGCAGCAGAGCCGCCGGGTATATATCCCTTTTCTGCTGCCTCTGCCAGGTTAAACTGCTCTTCAGAATAGGTTAAGATAATGCCCTGTGCCGCATCTCTTGATGCCCAGTCGGGAGAGTAGGAACGAGGGGCCCAAAGCATTCCGGGCGTGGAATAATTCCCTGGGTCAATCAGGGGTCCATTTCCGTTCACTCCTCCTATATAATCAAAATCTGCCGGGTCGGGGTTGGTGCCCACAACACTTGCCTGGGTTGGAAGCGCATACACGGGTAAACGCGGGTCGTTGAGCATTTCTAAATTATCTACAAGGTTTTTAGAAACCCGGGTGCTGGTTACATAATCACTCGCACTTCTGGTAAATAACGGACTTGAGTTACCATCGCTGTCTGCAATATAGTTCAGCGCGGCCTGATCGGCGTTTGATGTAAACAAAGGATATTTATCCGGGTTGTTTAGGATTGCAGTCAGGGCTGCCGAAGGATCAACCTGCTTAGACTGGCGCATCAATAAACGGATCATTAAACCGGTGGAAAATTTTTTCCATCTGCTGATGTCACCGTTAAAAAGAATATCTCCTTCTATCTTCTCACTGGTGGAACCCAGCAGGGCACTGGCCTCTTCCAGGTCGGCAAGCAATCCTTCATAAATGACTTGTTGCTGCTCATACTTCGGATTGTTAATGCCCTCTAATTTAGCTTTTGCAGCTTCCCGGAAGGGAACAGGCCCATATAGATCGGTAAGGTTCTGAAACATCCAGGAACGCAATACCAGTGCTACCCCTTTGTAGTTACCCATTTCGCCGGCATCGGCTATTGCTATCACTTCATTCAGATCGCGGATATAGTCATAATATTTCCATAAAAAGAGTCCGCTCGCGTCTGCCCGTACCCAGTTGTTGAAGTCGCCACTAAAATTATTATAATTCATATCTCCTGCTATAACGCCCATTCTATAGGCGCTGCTGAAATTATCATTAACCGATCCCCTGATAATGTTAGTAAATAATACACCCGGGGTAGTGATTTTTTCCGGAGAGTTGGGATTGCTGTTGATCTCTTCGAAATCCTTTGTACAGCTTACAAGGAAAAGGAAGGATAAGAATATAATTGACTTATACTTTTTCATGATGAATAGTTTTGGAGATGTTAAAAGTTCAGGTTAAGACTAATGCCCACCTCTCTCATGGAAGGAACACTCATATTTTCAAAACCCGGAACCAGCCCGCTACCCGTAGTGGCTACGGCAACTTCCGGATCAAAATGCTGATTGCTCGCGGGTCTGAACAGTAAAAGATTTCTACCTGTTAAGGAGATTTTCGCGTTTTTAATGAAAGTGCTGCCGATCAGCTTATGCGGCAGGCTGTACCCTACAGATAATTCACGTAGTTTAAAATACGTGGTACTGAACAACTGGGCTTCGGAAATATGATCCATCAGCCCTTTCACCATTGAACGGATATCCGTACCATAAACACCGGCATCTAACTTACCCTTATTGCCTGTTGAATTAGGCTGATAGGATCCATCGGGCATCAGCGCCGCGCCCTCTGCGTAGTAAAGTGCATCATATTCCGTACCCGGCGCTCTTTCCCCGCGGCCCATTGCACTTTCTATCAACTGGCCCGAACCTGCCGCCTTATTGTAGAACCTGGAAATGAATTTACCGCCAACCTGTCCGGCAAATAAAAAATTCAAATGAAAATTCTTATAGGTAATGTGGTTGTAAAAGCCGCCTATCCAGTCGGGATTAACATTCCCCAGGTACATTTCTTCAGGGGTGATCATCGCTTTCCCGTTGGTGCCAATAACGATCTGGCCTTTTAAAGGACCATCTGGAACCCGCTGGTAGCCGGGCCCCCAGATGGCGCCCATTTTTTCGCCTACCCGCGCCTGTATAGATGCATCTTCACCGGGAGCAGCCTGCACAATTTTATCCACTTCCGGATCCAGTGAAACAACTTTCCCTACGTTGTGCGACCAGTTGATGTTAAGATTCCATTTAAAGCCTCCTGCCGTGCTTACCGGCGTGGCAGACAACATTACCTCAACGCCGGTATTTTTAATTTCGCCGGCATTGATTATGCGTGCTTCCTGTCCGGAACTTTGAACCATTGGCAAGCCGATCACCTGGTTCCGGGAACGGATATCATAATATGTAACATCCAGCCCCAGGCGATTGTTAAAGAAGCCAAGCGAAGTTCCTATTTCATAAGTTGAAGTGATCTCCGGTTTCAAATTCGCATTCTTCAGGGTACTGTTACCAATCAATGAGGGATTGGTTCCCCACAAAGCGCCATAGTTATATGTATTTAAAAGCGAATACGGATCAGCGTCATTGCCTACCTGGGCCCAGCTAAACCTCAATTGCGCCTGGCTTATAGCAGCAGGAAGACGCAATATATCTTTGATATTTGTATTTAATCCCACGGAAGGATAGAAATAAGAATTGTTATTGGAAGGAAGGGTGCTCGACCAATCGTTACGCGCGGTTAGGTCTAAATATACAAGCCCTTTATAATTAAGGTTTGCCATGGCATATACACTATTGATCCTTTTCCTGTAACTGCTGTTGCCTGACGTTATCAACTCAGAGGTGTTGGATAAATTATATATGCCTGGTATCAGTAGTCCGTTGTTATAACTGTTAAGGTTCCTTCCATTTTGATCGAAGCGGTTAGCACCACCAGACAACACATATCCGAAATCGCCGTCTGCAGCTTCCCCGTTATAAGTTAAAAGCAGGTCGCTGTTTCTTTCCTGGTATTTTATTATGGTTTCCTGGTAAGCGCCTTTGGGCTGGTCTGCTGTGCTGACCGCCCATTTCATAGGACGAAAATCGTAATACCAGTCATCTGCTGTGCGAAGCTTTAATTTCAATCTGTCGGTAAAGGCATATTCAAAAGCAATATTTCCATATAACCTGTCCTTATCCTGCGCTTTGGTATTTTCATACATCAGGAAAAAGGGATTGTTGTGGTTTTCACCGTAATTGAACTGGAACTGCCTGAGGCCTTCGTAACCGGCCTGCCAGTAATTGCGCAGGCTGTTAATGTCTATCTGCCTTGTCATCCATGTAAAAATGTACATGAAGGTGTTGCGGCCATACCCGTTATCGGGGCGGTTGTCGCTTTTTTGCTTCATGTAGTTGAAGTTGATTGAAGAAGTAAGCTTATTGGTCAGTTTATAGCTGCCGTTGAAGCTTACCGAGTAACGGTCAAGGTTATTGTTGGGTATTACGCCTTTGTCATTAAGCGATGAAAGCGAAAGCCTGTACGTGCCTTTTTCGTTACCGCCCGATAACGCCAGGTTGTTATAGAATTTATTACCTGTATTAAAGAAGTCTTTAATATTATCGGGATGTGATACCCATGGGGTAGCAATTACGTCACCCCTGTTATTGATCGCAACGTCGCCTCCCCTGAAACCACCGGTGGTTGGGGAAGTAACCTGCTTTTCCAGCGTGTTATTGTCTAAACGCGGTCCCCAGCTTTCATCATAGGAATCCTGAATACCGCCGGGATAAATAGACCAGGAGGCACCAAAATTGGAGCCTTCGTAATTTCCATCTCTGCCCTGTCCGAACTGGTTTTGAAATTTAGGCAGCCAGGCCACTTCCTGGGCAAAATAATAGCTGTTGAAATTCACGTCCATGCCTTTGCGGGCGCTTCCCTTTTTGGTAGTAATTACGATGGCGCCATTGGCGGCACGTGAGCCGTATAAAGCTGCGGCAGCAGGTCCCTTCAAAACGTTCATGGATTCAATATCGGCCGGATTGATCTCGGCAGCGCTGTTACCATAATCTGCATTGGCGCTGGTATTGTTTACGCCGTCATTACCCACCGGAACACCATCTATTACAAAAAGAGGCTGATTTTTTTGCATGCTTAAAGACGATTCACCCCTGATAACCATCTTTGAAGAAGAACCTACCGCACCCGAACTTGAAATTTGTACACCGGCTACTTTACCGGCTATGCCATTTACAAAATTGGATGCCGGCGATTCGGTCAGCTGGGCTCCGTCAACCTTTTGGGTGGAATACCCCAGCGATTTCTTTTCCCTCGAGATCCCCAGGGCGGTTACCACCACTTCCGAAAGACCCTTTTTGTCTGTTTCGAGCCGAACATTGGATAATGTACTGCTGCCGGCAGCAATTTCGCGCGTGGTAAATCCAACATACGAAAACACAAGAATGACATCATCTTCCGCATCTATGCGAAACTCCCCCTCTGCATTGGTAACAGCGGAAATATTGGTGCCTTTTACCTGTACGGTAACGCCCGATAAAGGGTTGCCGTCTTCATCCGTTACCCTTCCTGTAACTATTGCCAGGCTGGCAGGGGGCATGAAGCTCAGCACTACCAGCTCATTGTTATTAACTGTGTAGCCCAGCCCGGTACCTGCAAGAATCCGGCTCATCACCTCATCAAAAGCGGCATTCTGCACCTTAATGGTAACCCTGCTTTTCTCAAACACAGGATCATCGGTGTAAAGAAAACGGTAGTCCGAATGTTTTTCAATGAGTGAGAGTACATTTCGCAATGGCTCTTTTTTTACAGAAAGAGATATCTCCTTTTGGGCATTGGCCAAAAGAGCCACCTGTAAGCTTAATAATGTAGTAATAATGAAAGAAACTTTCATAATGACCTTCCATTTCAGGGAGTAGAGCAATCTTTGCCCGTTCCAATTAGTTTTGGAAAAATGCATACCTTTAATTGTTGAGTTTAATAATAGGGAACATATATCCTGTGTTCCCGTTTGCTTAATGGGGGAGATGTTGGCGCATCTCCCTTTTTTTAGTTTTAAGTCATAAATATTTGTTTAGTAACACTAAATTTATTTTTAGTAATTATAAAATAGTTGCAATATTGTGATTTACTTTTTACATAAAAAAAATTTCACGCTCCCGGTACAGCGATTTAATAATTCCATAATAGATAATATATTCTGCCTTTATTGCTTTTTTGCTTTGCCGATCGTTACATTCCGGTTCTCAATTGTATATTCAAAGGCGGCTATTTCCCTTAATGCATTAAGCGCTTCTGTTATATCTTCCTTTTCAAACGATCCTGTAAAAGTGAATTTTTTGAGGTGTTCGTCATTGAATTGTATAGATACATTGTACCAGCGCTCCATTTTTTGGGCCAGGCTTGAGAAGGGCTCCTTGTAAAAAGCCAGCTTGTTCTGTATCCACGCTATTTCGCTGATACTGCTGTCTACGGGGTTAGGCTTTATTTTCCCCAGGAAAAAAACAGCTTCTTTGGGCAACAGGGTGCTGTGTTCTGCTTCTGCTGAGGATGAAATGGTTGAGGTTTTGCCGATAATTATTTTTTCATTGGGGCGAAGCATTATTTTCCTCTCCCGGTCATTTTTTGAAAACACTTCTATAACCCCCTGTATAAGTGAAGCTTCCACAGTTGAATCTTCGGCATAGGCTTTTACATTAAAAATGGTTCCTTTTACCAGTATATCCACATCGCCTGCATGCACCACCAAAGGCATTTTTTCATTTTTGGCTATATCAAAAAAAGCTTCCCCGCTTAAATAGATCTCACGGGTACCTGCAGCAAAATCTTTATTGTACGAAAGTTTGCTTCCGGTATTGAGTATAACGGAAGATCCATCAGGCAAATGCACCGTACTTTTTGACCCGCCATTGGTTACCACTTCATTAAGGGGGGCTGTTAACGGGGTCTCCGGCTGTTTATTATTGAGCATGAACCCGGCAGCGGCTATAATAATCGTGAGAGATGCGGCAGCCCATAAAGCATATCTTTTTTTTCTCCTGACTTCGCCGGCTACAATTGTCTTTCTGGTTTCACTGCCCGTGTTTAACAAAAGCCTGAGCGCGTTTCTGCTTTTTGCTTCATCGGCATCGGAAGTTATTTTTTTAAGTGGTATGGCCTGCAGGTCGGCAAGCAGCTCATTCAAATGATGTGCAGCGCCGGGTTGTTGTAATAAACGCCCCAGTTCCGAAAGCTCTTCGGCAGAGATCTCATTGTTGTATTTCCGGGCCAGTAACTCCCATATCCTCGAATCGGGCATATTGTTGGGTAACATTTATAAATAGAGGATACCCTTAACAGGTATTTACCCCCAAAAAGAACGCAATTATTTTTTCAGGAAGAAAAGGAAAGTTGAATGGACTGGCTTAGCTTTTTTAACGCGATGCCCATCTGGTTCTCAATGGTTTTTTCAGAAAGCCCGAGTAATTCGGCTACTTCGCGGTATTTGAGATCATTTTCTTTTACAAGGCTGAATATGAGTTTGCATTTGGGAGGCAAAGCCCTGATAGCTTCATTAATGCGGCGTTGCAATTCGGTAGTGATCATTATATCATGAGGGGTACTGCTCAGAACACAATCAAAATCACTGAGTGTGTGCAGCGGCTCTGTTAATTTTTTTTGACTTTTCAATTGTTTGAGCGCGTTGTTCTTGGCGCATATAAACATATACATTTCCGGTTTAGCAACGTTATGCAGCAAATGTCTTTTCTGCCACAAAGTGAGGAATACATCATTAACGATCTCTTCTGTTGTTTCTTTTATCCCGGTAAATGCATATACAAAGCGATAAAGACGGTGAAAATACGCCTTGTGCAGGTCCCACAATGCAGATTCATCAGCATCGGTTGCCATCCGGTTAAACAAACCGGCAATATTGACCAGAGCATGCGGCATCGTTTTACAGCGGACTGTTATAATATAATTAGAGTAGAAAATGAGTTTACCAATACTTAACAAGTATACACTTTTTTTTATTTAACGTCAAACATTAAATTTCAAACGGCAAGCGAACATAGCGATCTCTCTCTGTGTGAACTTTGATTTTTTGTGAGCCGGCAGACTATTTATTTGCCTTTTCTTTTTTAGGCGGCAGTGCGGTTTCTTTTACACCTTCAAAAAGTGTTTTCCAGGATAAATGAAAAATGGAGCGGTTGATCACTCTGTCAAAATGCACATCAGCGATCCGCGGAGCTTCCTTTTTAGAAGGATTGGCGTTTTTAATGATCATATTGGCGCCCCAGCTCAGCAGTTTTTTTTCTTTCAGCGATTTGGTATCCCTGTCTTTTTTCAAAAGAGCAACTTTTAAATTATCATACAGGAGCTTTACTGTTCCATCCATTCCATAATCGTAGCCTTTAAAATTGAACTGCAGATCGCGGATCCGGCCTTCTTTTACGCGGGCTCCTCCTAACGGCTCGGTAAAAACATTGAGCGCTGTTGCATCCATAGAACCGAGATGCCCGTCAATATCAAACCTTCCTTTATCGTTGAACAAATAAAAGGTCCACAGGGTTTGAACGGGAAAGCGGTTTAAGAACCGTGCCTGTATACTGGCAGTTGTTGTTTTTTGCGGTGCCGTTTTTTTGTTGGTAATATTGCTGATCGCGGCGTTCACATTGCCGAAGGTGATCTTGCCGGTTTTTTGCAACAACCGTCCTTTCTCTTTATACTCTACAAAGCTGTTGTTCAGGGTCATTTTTTTTATCTCCAGCGGGAAGGGTATTCCGGCTACTTTTTGATGCGGGTAAGTGCCGATCTTACTTTTGGGATCGGGGGGCATCGTCATATCCCTGTATATTTTAAAGGAAGCGGATTGTATCATTACGCTGTCGGATACCAGCTTTTCCTTCATCAGGCGCGGAAAATTGACCCCGCAAAAAGAAATTTGCTTTATGTCTATATCAAACCGATCGGTCTGCATGGCTTTCCGGGCAGCAAACTCTTTCTCTCCCAAAGCGGGCATTATCCGAAAAGGCCCGGCATTTATTTGCCGGTATGCCGAACGCATGGTAAGGTTCTCCACTTTATAGGTATACAACCGGTCGGGCGATGACCACAATAAAGCTGAACACGAAAGGAACAACTGTTTAGAAAAGAGTATCCTTGAACTGTCGCTGCCGGCAACGCTGTCAATAGCCACGTCCCTCAACTCCATGTGCGTATCCGTAAGCTGAAGCTCCTGCTTCCCGGTTTGCATGTTCCGGGTAATGATCCGGGCACCCACGATCAGCAGGGTATCAATTTTAATTCTTTCCAGCTCTCCAAGGATTTGTTTGTATACCTCTTCCTGCGGCACACGCCTGCGGGCATTTTTTCCGCTATGGGTATACAGGATCTCAATAACAGGACGGGTGATCTGCAGTTTGCCCCCCACTATTTCTTGTGTGAGCAGGGCTTTCGGCGTTTGTATGCCGGTAACAATAACAGAAGGGATCTCAACCCGGAAAAGCATTGGAGGCGCATCTTTTTCTTCTTTCATCACCACATACCGGGCACTGTCGTATTGTAAACTAAGATTGGATATGGATAAATTTCCGCCCACTTCGTCTAACTCCATATTGTCGTAGTGAATATTGTACAGCCGCTCTGTTTTTTCCTTCACTTTCTGTTTGACCTGGTCGCGGATCAATTGTTTTTTGATCGCATTCCAGTACGCAATAGCAAGGGTAACCAATATAGCCAGCATCAGCAGGATGCCGGCAATGATCATCTTACCCCTCCGGGTAGACGCAGATTGCCTGATGCGGTTACGAATCGCTTTCATATTTAAATTGTTAATACAAAAGGTACCGGTGTCTGATCAATGCTTCATGAAAGATAATCTTTTTGGTACTACTATTATGCCAATAAGCCAACACGGGGGTAGCCGCTGTTGCCATGTCTTCACCCTCCGCATGAACCCCAATGCATGCCCAATGCTGTAATCAGCGTCTTCAACTCATATTGTCCTGCCGGTAATGAAAAGAAGACAACACACCTCCGATCCGGCAGCTTAATTAAGATGGTCCTATATTTGAAGTATGGCAAAAACATTTTTACGAAAGGCGATCGTTAATCCGCTACAGCGTATGGTAAACGACAGCCGCTCCGTGGGCATAATTCTTTTTGCCTGCAGTGTATTGTCAATTGTTATTGCCAACACTTCTTCCGGCGAAGCATATATTGCTTTCTGGAATACAGCCATTCCGGGGCCCCCGGGCTTACATCTGCCTCATTCCCTGCTGCACTGGATCAATGATGCGCTGATGACCCTGTTCTTTTTTTTAGTGGGTATGGAGATCAAAAGAGAATTGCTTACCGGCGAGCTTTCTTCTTTAAAAAAATCATTGTTGCCTTTGTTTGCCGCCATAGGAGGCATGCTGGCCCCGGCAGCCATCTTTTTATTGTTCAACAAACAAACAGATTTTCAACATGGGTGGGGCATTCCTATGGCTACAGATATTGCATTTTCCCTGGGCATCGCTTCCATGCTGGGTAAAAAAGTTCCCGCTTCTTTAAAAACTTTTCTAATGGCGCTGGCCATCATAGACGACCTGGGCGCCATTATCGTCATCGCTTTTTTTTACGGCGCCGCCATTCAATGGCTTTACCTGCTGTGCGGCATTGGCATTGTGATCGTATTGTTTTTATTTCCCCGGCTTAAAATTAAATTTGGCTGGTGGAACTTTGTGCTGGGCATTGCATTGTGGTACTGCTTTTTCAATTCGGGTATCCATGCAACCATAGCGGGTGTATTGTTTGCGTTGACCATTCCGTTGCCCTGGTTAGAAAAGTTGGAGCACCGGCTCCATGTGCCCGTTTATTTTATCATGCTTCCGCTTTTTGCATTGGCAAATACCGCTATCGTAATACCACCTGAATTTATTGCAGCGCTCAACAGTTCATTGAACCATGGGATCATCGGAGGCCTGTTCATTGGAAAACCATTGGGTATTATTACAGCCTGCTGGTTACTGGTAAAGCTCAAATGGGGCGAGCTTCCCCGCGGCGTAAGCTGGACGCAGCTTGCCGGCATTGGTATATTGGCAGGCATTGGTTTCACCATGTCTATATTTATAACCATGCTGGCTTTTGAGGATGCGGCAATACAGGATATAGCCAAATCGGGGGTATTGATCGCTTCCGTGATAGCAATGGTAACAGGGTATACCTGGCTGTATCTTTCAGGAGGAAAAAACATGCAGGCCGGGATGGAAAAAGTAAAGCACAACAGATCAGCGAAACCTTCAAAAAATATAAAATTATCATGACAGACAAAAAATATGAAGTTTGGCTGCGCGGGCCGATAGAGCATATCCCGGCACTGCTGCAACCTGTAGCACACGCGCTTTTGCAGACAAGAGAAGAAGTAAATACATTAATGGAAGATTTCCCGGCAGCCCTGCTTTGGGAAAAGCCCGCAGGAGTTGCTTCGCCGGGGTTTCACCTGCAACACATGAAAGGGGTGATAGACAGGCTGCTTACCTATGCCAGGGGTGAAATGCTTAACGCTGATCAGTTGCAGTACCTGAAGCAGGAAGAGCAGCCTCCTTCTCTATCCTGTAAAGCCATTGAGCTGGTGGAACAGTTTAACCTGCAGGTAAGCAAAGCACTGGCTCAATTATCTGCTACCGATGAAGCAGCTTTAACTTCGGCCCGTGGTGTAGGCCGTGCGCAATTGCCTTCTACTGTACTGGGCTTACTGGTGCATGCAGCCGAGCATACGCAGCGCCACCTGGGGCAGCTCCTGGTAACGGTAAGGATTTTAAAAAGCAAGCAGGCATAAACCAGGAGCATAAAATGGGATGCTTTTGCATCGTGCGCCGGTGCAAACGCAACTACTATCCTCTAAGAAGCGTATATATGTAAAAAAGCACTATCTTAGACAAGGACACTTTTATACAGGAACATTCATACAATAAGGCTGCAGCTTTCTTTATGCCGGAAACGAAAACACGATTCTTATTACCCTCTACTGTTCAATTGCTGCGTTTTCCTTTTTCCTTTTTCCTGATGCCGGCATACTGGTTTGCGCTGAGCCAGGTGGGTGAGATAAGTATATCCCGTGCCCTGCTGGTTTTTATGATACTGCATTTGCTGGTATACCCGGCAAGCAATGGTTATAACAGTTATATGGACAGGGATACGGAAAGCATTGGAGGGGTCCGGCGCCCGTTGCAACCTTCACGCCAGCTTTTATATGCAACGGTGCTGATGGATAGCCTGGCTGTGATCCTGGGCTCTTTGATCAGCCGGTATTTTGCTTTGGGAATATTGTTGTATATACTTGTTTCCAAAGCATACAGCTACAGGGGCATCCGTTTAAAAAAATACCCGCTTGGCGGATATATAACTGTTGTGCTGTTCCAGGGTGTAGTGACCTTTGGATTGATTTATCATGGCTGCAGTGTCTCCAAAACACCGGAAGTGCCTGTTTTGGCAATGATAGCATCCGGTTTGCTCATCGGAGGATTTTACCCGCTCACACAAATATACCAGCACAATGCAGACCTGAAGGACGGTGTTAGAACCATCAGCTACCGCCTGGGTTACCGGGGAACCTTTGTGTACTGTGGAATTATATATACAGCAGCATTCATCGTGCTTGGTTTTTATTTTTTTTATACGCTGCAAATAAAAGCGTTTTATATATTCAGTTTGTGCATGTTGCCGGTAGTTGTTTACTTTTTAATTTGGGCCCGCAAAGTATGGCACAATTATATATATGCAGATTACAGGAATACGATGCGCATGAACCGGGTCGCTTCCCTTTGCACAAACATCGCTTTTATCATTATTTTTATGATCAATCACTTTGAGTAAAATTGTACATATAGGAACAGCGCTCCCGCATTACAGGCATCAGCAGGAAGATATTCTGCGGTTTATGCAGCAGGTATACGCCACCGATACCACAGAACAAAGGAAAATGAAATTCCTGTATCATCAAAGCGGTATCCGCAACAGGCATTCTGTTATCGGTGATTATAACCGGTCTGTAAAGGACTGGAAATTTTACCCGCGGAGCGAGAACTTAGAACCTTTCCCCACACTGGAACAACGCATGGCGCTGTATAATAAATATGCTGCCCCGCTGTCGGTTGACGCCATAAGAAATTGTACAGAGCATATATTGCCGGCAAAAGAGATCACACACCTGATCACCGTAAGCTGCACGGGCATGAGTGCCCCGGGACTTGATTTACAGATCATAGATCTTATGGATCTGCCCAATACCATTTACCGCAGCTCCATAAATTTTATGGGCTGCTATGCCGCTATGCATGCGCTGAAAATAGCGGATGCCATCTGCAAAAACGATACCGCAGCCAGAGTAATGGTCGTTTGCACCGAACTGTGCACACTGCATTTCCAAAAGGAAGCTACCATAGATAACATTACTTCCAGCATGTTGTTTGCCGACGGTTCTGCGGCAGCGCTGATAACACATGATCAATATCCTGCGCCCGGGTTGGAACTGCAGCATTTTTATGCAGAGATCATGCCCAAGGGCAAAAAAGATATGGCATGGGAATTGTCTTCCACAGGGTTTGTAATGACACTGAGCGGCTATATCCCTGAACTGATAGAAGAAGACTTTGAACAATTGATCGCAAGGTCCCTGCGATCGGCAGGCATTCACAAGGAGCAGATCAGGGGCTGGTGCATACATCCCGGGGGTAAGCGCATACTGGAAACCGTTAAAAAATGCCTTCACCTGGATAATGCTGCGCTGAACGACAGCTTTGATATCCTGGAACAATTCGGCAACATGTCTTCTCCCACCATCTTATTTGTATTAAAACGTATGATGCAAAAGCCGGTTGGCATGGATCATAAAATATTGGGAGCAGCTTTCGGACCCGGACTAACGATGGAAACATTTGTGGGAGAGATGGTATAACGCCATAAATTGTTGTTGCATGGATCACTCCTTCACCAAAATTTCCGTAAATTGATCCAATACTTTTTATGCCGCGTTCAACCCAAACAGAACTATTGGATAATGATGATATTCCGTTTGAAGACATCAAACAGAACATGAAAGAGCTGGATTTCATCAATCGCTGGCTGGGCGGTCATTCCATTACCATATCGGGCGTAAAGAAAATATTGTCTGCATCAAAAGCAACCGGTAACCCCATCAGCATTTGTGAAGCGGGCTGTGGCGGCGGCGATAACCTGCTGGCGATTGATAAATGGTGTAACAAAAACAATATCGCCGTTCATTTAACGGGTATTGATAAAAAAAAGGAATGCATTGATTTCGCAAAAGAAAAGACTGCCGATACAAAATACGCCTGGATCGTTTCGGATTACCGGGAAGTATATTTCGCCCATCGGAAACCCGACATTATTTTTTCCTCTCTTTTTTGTCATCATTTCAGCGATGACGCGCTGGTGCAAATGATGCGATGGATGCAAGGCAATTGCAGCATGGGTTTTTTCGTAAATGATCTCCATCGTAATTTTTTTGCATATCATTCCATCAAATGGCTTACAAGATTATTGTCAAACAGTTATCTTGTAAAAAATGATGCCCCGCTTTCCGTTCAGCGTGGATTTAAGAGAAAAGAGTGGGAAACGATCATGCAACGGGCAGGCATCCGGTCGTGCTCAGTTGAATGGAAATGGGCTTTCCGGTGGTTGATAACGGCAACTTCATCATGACAACAACAAATAATATATACGATGCAGCTATTGTGGGCGGCGGGTTGGCCGGTCTCTGTCTTGCTGTTCAACTGGCAGGGGCGGGGCATCGTGTAATATTATTTGAAAAAGAAAAATATCCTTTCCACAAAGTGTGTGGCGAATACATAAGCTTTGAATGCTGGAATTTCCTGGAAGAAACCGGTGTGCCCCTGAGCGACTGGAGCCTGCCCCATATCCGCAATCTTATGGTATCCTCTCCTTCGGGCAAAACGATCAAACACCGCCTGCCGCTGGGCGGGTTCGGTATCAGCCGTTATAAACTGGATGCTTTCCTTGCGGGGTTGGCACGGAATGCAGGGGTTGTAATAATGGAGGAAACAAAAGTGGATAATGTGTGGTTCAGCGATGCACACTTTTATGTGCAATATGGAGGGGAAATGTGCAAAGCCAGGCTGGTGTGCGGCACATTTGGCAAACGCAGCAACCTGGATGTTAAGCTGAAGCGCGATTTTGTTCAGAAGAAGCCGGGCAAGCTCAATAACTATATCGCCGTTAAGTATCATATCAAAACGGACTTCCCGCCGGATCTTATAGCGCTGCATAATTTTGCGAACGGCTATTGCGGCATATCGCAGGTAGAGGACGGGCAATATTGCCTGTGCTATCTTACCACCGCGCAAAACCTGCAGCAATGTGATAACTCCATTGCGCAGTTGGAGCAGCATGTATTGCGCCGCAATCCTTACCTGGATACGATCTTTGGTAACTCCACTTTTTTATATGCATCGCCCGTTACCATTGCCCAGGTAAGTTTTGATAAAAAGACACAGCTGGAGCATCATATGCTTTTGACCGGTGATGCCGCCGGGATGATCGCCCCGCTTTGCGGTAACGGAATGAGCATGGCGATGCATGGAAGTAAAATAGCCTTCCAGCAGATCCACCCTTTTCTGCAGGGGAAAATAAGCCGGTACGAAATGGAGATTGCCTATCAAAACAACTGGAACAATACCTTTAAGAAAAGATTGAAAGCCGGCCGCCGGATACAGGGGCTGTTCGGCAGGGAATGGGCAACCAATTATTTTATAAGAGCGCTGCAGCCTTTTCCCTCCATAATTGACAGGCTGATAAAACAAACACATGGCGAACCGTTTTAACCGGTCATGATCAGGATCTGCTCAATAACTGCGATATCTGTTTTTTCGATACTGTAAATGCACAAATTCCGCCTGCAGATCGGATTTGTCAAATTCGTTTGGTTCAGCAATCCTGGTCACCTGCTGTTCACCGCTTTTTTTGTATACATCAATGCAAGCAGACCCAGCACAAAAAACACGATCAAAGCAATGATGGAATTGCGGATGCTGCCGGTTATATCCTCCAAAAACCCAAACGAGAACAAACCGATGACCAATGCTATTTTTTCAGTAACATCATAGAAGCTGAAAAAGGAAGTGGTGTCTTTTGTTTCGGGTAAAAACTTGGAGTAGGTGCTGCGGCTCAGCGATTGTATGCCACCCATCACCAGTCCTACCGATGCGGCCAAGGCATAAAACTGCATTTGGGTTTGTATAAAATAAGCCCATATGCATATAGCGATCCATATACAAACGGAAACGATGAGCACCCTGAGATTACCCATGCGTTTTGAAAGCCGGCTCATAACAATGGCTCCGATAATAGCCACCAATTGTATCAGGATGAGCGTAAACAATAATTTGGGCTCATCTTCCGGCCGGGGAAAGATCTCCTTTTTGCTGAATCCTGCGGCCACCAGCATCACGGTTTGCACACCCATACTGTATAAAAAAAACGACAATAAGAACCGGCGCAGTGTTCTTAACTGCTTCAACTGCCTGAACACGATCGACAGCTCATGAAAGCCATTGGTAAATACGTTTTTTTTTGCCTGCCGCTCCTTAAGGCTGGGCAGGGGCAGCACACGGAGGGTAAACTGAGCAAAGCCAAACCACCATAGGCCCGTGAGCAAAAAGGATATGCGAACACCAAGGGTGGCGTCGCTGCCGTCCAGCCCAAACCATGTTGGCTTTACAATAACGGCAAAACAAATGATCTGCAGCAGCACGCTCCCGGTATACCCCAATGCATACCCTCTGGCGCTTATACGGTCCTGGTCTTCCGGCGCTGCTATATCGGGTAAATAAGAATTGTAAAATACAAGACTTCCCCAGTAACCCAGTGCGGCCAATGAAAACAAAATAACGCCATATTCAATACGTTGGGGTGTAAAAAAGAACAACCCGCAGCAGGCTGCAGAACCTAAAAAGCAAAACCAGCGCAGGTATACTTTTTTATTGCGCCTGTAGTCGGCTATGGATGATAAAACGGGTGAAGACACCGCCACGATCAAAAACACTACCGCCAACGCATAGTCTAATAAGGAAGTATTTATAAATTGCTTTCCGAAAAAGTTAACGTAGTGCTTACCATTGCTGTTGCCCATGCTGGTGATACCTACATAATAGGCCGGGAAAACGGTTGTTGTTATAACAAGACTGTATACGCTGTTGGCCCAGTCGTACATAGCCCATCCGTTAATTACTTTTTTGGGGGCGGTTTGCATGAAATGGAAATGATTTTTTGAAACTGCTATTTCAGGTAACCCGCATAGATCATTACCAGCAGTATTACGCCTACAATAATACGGTAAATGCCGAACAATTTAAATCCATGCTTTTGCAAATAGCCGATAAAGAATTTAATAGCCAAAACGGCAACGATAAAAGCAACGATGTTGCCCACTATAAAAGCAGTGGTATTGTACGAATTACTGAACACAATTTCATACCCCTTGATGTTGCCGCCCGCTGCAGGATAATCTTTGAGGAAAAGCTTGTATACCGTTGCAGCCATCATAGTGGGCACGGCCAGGTAAAAAGAAAATTCGGCTGCCAGCGTGCGCGTGAGCTTCTGCTGCATCCCGCCAATAATGCTGGAAGCGCTGCGGCTTACGCCGGGTATCATTGCCACACATTGCCATATGCCAATGATAAAAGCCTTACCGTAGCTGATGTCTTTATCGTCGGCAATAACATGTGTTTTAAACAACCTGTCAATATACAATAATATAATGCCCCCGGCCAGCAAAGCAACTGCAACAGTAGTGGGGCTTTCAAGCAGTTCATCTATTGCGTCAGAAAACAAGAATCCCAGCAGCAGGGCCGGAACAACGGCGATGAACAATTTTGCATAAAACTGCCACTTGCCAAAGTCGAAGAATTTTTTCCAGTACAGTACCACTACGGAAAGTATAGCGCCCAACTGTACCGCTATTTCAAATATTTTTGTAAAGTCGCTGTCTGAAATGCCCATCATTGAGCTGGCGATGATCATATGCCCGGTGGAAGAAACAGGCAGGAACTCGGTAATTCCCTCAACAATGGCGATAATAACAGCTTGTATAATGCTCATGCGCTACGATAATTTGGGAAACAGCGGCAGTAATAACGTGCCGGTCGCTGAATAAGTGTGCAGGATCTTTAAAAAAGTCTTATCAAAAGAGCCGGTATAAAAGATATGCCACCAGGGATCAAAGACACAAAATGCTTATGTTCAGGTTCTATTCTCCTTCGTGTTTTTGGATTTGTGACAAAATGCCATTTCATATGCAGCCTCTGTTCATAAACGGTTACCCGGGATTATTTATCCGTTGTTTTGGGCTTACGCATAATGGCGTACATTTCAATGATCAGCCCTGCCATAAGCAATACCGGAGCTACCGTAATCCTGCGCGTACTGTATACTTCTTTATAATCAAACACATTCGGATCCGGACTTTTTCCACCGGCCATCAGCAATAATGCTACTATCATCACCACGGCGCCGATGGACATCCACATATAGTTTTGCCTGTTGAACAATAAGCCGCTTGTTTTTTTATCGGACATATACCAGAATTAAGTTTGCAAGATAAGGGAAATGGGGGAAATGTGAGAAATGCGGGGAATGTGAGTGAAAATCTTACAGGAGAATAAATTTCTTTTTCTTAATTAGGGAATGACTCCTTTTAATATGCAGCCGCAAAGGTCAATAGTGAGTAGTCAGTAGTGAAAACGATAAACTGTAAACAACAAATCCAAATGTCTGTTTTTTCTTTACCTTCAAAGCAAAAGTTTGCTTCATGTCAAAATATATCCTTGCATTAGACCAGGGCACTACCAGTTCCAGGGCCATTATTTTTGACCACAACGGTTCTGTTGTTTCGGTAGCGCAAAAGGAATTCAGACAAATATTCCCTCAACCCGGCTGGGTAGAGCACGATCCTAATGAAATATGGAGCACCCAGTTGGGCGTAGCGGCAGAAGCCATCAGCAAGGCCGGACTAACAACGGAAAGTATAGCTGCAATAGGCATCACCAATCAAAGAGAAACAACAGTAGTTTGGGAAAGGGCTACGGGTAGGCCGGTATACAATGCCATAGTATGGCAGGACAGGCGTACCGCGGCTTTTTGTGATGAGCTGAAAGCCAAAGGAACCGATAAGCTGATCAGGGAAAAAACCGGGCTCATCCTGGATGCCTACTTTTCGGCTACCAAGGTAAAATGGATACTGGATAATGTGGAAGGGGCAAGGGAAAAAGCCGGTAAAGGGGAACTTTGTTTCGGTACCATTGACACCTGGCTGATCTGGAATCTTACCAAAGGACAGGTACATGCAACCGATGTATCCAATGCATCACGTACCATGCTCCTTAATATACATACCCTGCAATGGGACGGGGAGCTTGAAAAAATATTTGATGTGCCCGGCAACATGCTTCCCCGGGTAAGGAGCAGCAGCGAAGTGTACGGGGAAACACAAAACATTTTAACAGCCCATAAAATACCCATTGCAGGAATAGCGGGAGACCAGCAGTCGGCATTGTTCGGACAAATGTGCACACAAGCCGGCATGGTTAAAAACACCTATGGTACGGGCTGCTTTATGCTGATGAACACGGGTGAAAAAGCAGTGCCTTCACAAAATAATTTACTTACTACCGTGGCATGGAAAGTGAATGGCGTTACCCAATATGCATTGGAAGGGAGTGTATTTATTGCAGGCGCTGTGGTGCAATGGCTGCGCGATGGACTGGGCATTATTAAATCTTCCGCAGAAGTGGAATCACTGGCGCTGAAAGTAGACAACAACGATGGGGTATATATGGTGCCGGCATTTGCAGGACTGGGGGCGCCGCACTGGGATCAGCATGCAAGGGGAACAATAGTGGGCATGACAAGAGGAACTACAGCTGCACATTTAGCCCGTGCGGCTATAGAAAGCATCGCTTATCAAACCATGGATGTATTGAAAGCCATGGAGGCCGATTCGGGCATTGCCATTAAAGAGCTGCGTGTGGATGGCGGCGCAACCGCCAATAATTTATTGATGCAGTTTCAAAGCGATATGCTCAATACCAAAGTTATCCGTCCTGAAATTATTGAAACAACCGCATTGGGCGCTGCCTATTTAGCCGGGCTGGCCGTGGGTTACTGGAGGAATATGGAAGAAATCCAAAAGCAATGGCAGGTAGACAGTGTTTTTGAGTCTGCTGCGAAAGAAGAGGAGAGAAACCTATTGTCGAAAGGCTGGCAAAGAGCAGTGAAAACCGCGAAGGTATGGGCGGAGGGCTAATTTGGAAATGTGAGTAGTGAGTGGTGAGTGGTGAGTGTCTGCAGGGTTGAAATAGCATCGGAGTCAACTTTTTTATTTTTCATCATAATATTTAACCTATGTTTTTACAATTAGCACACACCAGGCTTAATGTATTTCAATATTCAAAATCTTTAGCTTTGGAATGTTATCGGATAACAAAATTGTTCCCTCAGGAAGGACGGTTTGCTATATCTCAGCAAATAAGAAGAGCTGCATTGTCTGTACATTTGAATATTGCCGAAGGTGCTTCCCGAAAATCGGCGGCTGAAAGAAAAAGATATTTTGAAATAGCAAGAGGATCTGTGATTGAAGTGGATACTGCCATCGGCATAAGCTTTGAGCTTCACTATGTAACTTTGCAACAGTTAGAACCATTGGAACAATTGATTTTGCAGTCTTTTAAGACATTAACAGGATTGATTATCCACACTTCCTGACCACTCACTACTGACTACTGACTATTGACTACTGACTACTGACTATTGACCACTCACTACTCACAACTATGCAAAGAGGCGAAATGATTGGCAGGCTGGATACGGAAACCGAATGGGACATCATCATTATTGGCGGGGGCGCAACGGGTTTGGGCGCTGCTACGGATGCCGCATCGCGGGGATATAAAACATTATTGCTGGAACGTTTTGATTTTGCCAAAGGTACTTCCAGCAGGGCCACCAAGCTGGTGCATGGCGGTGTGCGCTACCTGGCGCAGGGTAATATTAAGCTGGTAATGGAAGCATTGCGCGAAAGAGGCATCTTATTAAGGAACGCCCCGCACCTTACCCGTATACAGCCTTTTATACTGCCTTCCTACGCGTGGTGGCAAAAATGGTTTTACGGTATCGGGTTAAAGATCTATGGTCTCATGTCGGGCAAATTGAACATAGGCAAAACCCGTGTCCTGTCTTCAAAAACGATCTTACAGTATTCACCCGCGGTATCCCATACCAAATTAAGCGGCGGCATATTGTATTACGACGGGCAGTTTGATGATGCCCGCCTGGCGCTTAACCTGGCGCAAACGGTAGTGGAACAGGGCGGCACGGTGTTGAATTATATGGAGGTATTTGATGTGCGCAAAGAAAATGGGAAAAGCAAAGGGGTGTATGCAGAAGATATGCTTACCGGAAAAGAATACGAATTGAAAAGTAAGGTGGTAATCAATGCAACCGGGGTATTTACAGATGATGTGTTGCAGATGGATGACAATATGCAGCACAATATCATCTCTCCGTCGCAGGGCATACACCTGGTGGTTGATAAAAAGTTCTTCCCCGGCGATCATGCAATGATGATACCCAAAACAGATGACGGGCGGGTGTTGTTTGCCGTACCCTGGCACGATAAAGTAATTATCGGCACTACCGATACACCTGTTGCAGAGGCTTTATTTGAACCCCGCGCTTTAAAAGAGGAGATCGAATTTATTTTCAGGAACGTGAACCGTTACCTCAGCTCGGGCATCACAAGAGCCGATGTAAAGGCCGTATTTGCCGGGCTGCGCCCGCTGGTGAAGGTGCCGGGACAGAAAAAAACGGCGCTCATGCCCAGGGATCATACCATCATTGTGTCTAAGAGCGGGCTGGTAACCATTACCGGCGGCAAATGGACCACCTACCGCAAGATGGGCAAAGAAGCAGTAGACAATGCGCTGTTCTTAGCCAAACTGGAACGCCGGCCCTCCGTAACGGAATCCCTTCGTATACATGGCTGGCGCCAACAGGAGAACGGTGATGATCCCTTACATTACTATGGCGCCGATGCAACGGAGATAAAAAAGCTGGCAAACGAAAATGCGGCATGGAAGGAGCAATTGCATCCCGCTTTCCCATATGTTAAAGCGCAGGTAATATGGGGGGTACGCAATGAGATGGCCATGACAGTGGAAGATGTGCTGTCGCGAAGGATCCGCATGCTTTTTTTGGATGCCCGTGCGGCAATACAGGCAGCCCCGGAAACAGCCAGGCTGATGGCGGAGGAAACGGGCAAAGATGAAAACTGGCAGCAGGAGCAGGTACAAAATTTTACCACGCTGGCGGAAGGGTATTTGTTGGGAATTTGAAAATTTGAAAGTTTGAAAATGTGGAAATGAAAGCGGTCGGCACGCGACAAAGGAGCGTCAGACCGCTGCCCGGGCCTGAGAATTTTTAGATTATCGTTTGCTATTTATCGTTGCTTCCTTTTTGGATTTGAAATTCAATATTTGAAATTTATTGGTTCTTGTTATTTTTCTTTTTTGTGCTTTGTAGCCGTACTTTATTAAAAAAATTATTTATTTTCCCTGGATCATTATCAAAAAAATTGCTTGCATATGTCTCCCTTTTTGGCTGAAATTACCGGAACGGCTTTACTCATTATTTTAGGCGGCGGTGTGGTTGCCAACGTTGTACTGGATAAAACAAAAGGCAATAACGGCGGGCTGATCGCCATCACCTTTGGATGGGCAGTGGGAGTATTTACGGGTGTATATGCCGCAGCAGCGGCGAGCGGTGGTCATTTAAACCCGGCCGTAACAATAGGGCTCGCGGTTGAGGGCAGCTTCGACTGGGCGCTGGTGCCTGCTTATATACTGGCGCAATTTACAGGCGCAATGATCGGAGCCGTGATCGTATGGGCATCCTACCGCCAGCATTTTAATGCCACACAGGATGCCAATGCCAAGCTGGCAGTATTTTGTACAGCTCCGGCCATACGGAGTGCTGCCCACAATTTTATTACGGAAATGGTAGGCACTTTCGTGCTGGTACTGGGGGCCCTGTTGCTGGCCAAACCTGAAATGAAGCTCGGCGCTCTTGATGCCTTACCCATTGCATTGCTGGTGCTGGGTATAGGCCTTAGCCTGGGCGGCCCAACCGGTTATGCCATTAACCCCGCACGTGATCTGGGGCCCCGTATCGTTCATGCTTTACTGCCTATCAAAAACAAGCGCAACAGCGACTGGAGCTATGCCTGGATACCGGTAGCGGGACCCATCGCGGGTGGTGTGCTGGCGGCGCTGGTTTTTAGGTTCATACTGAAGTAGCCGGAAAAATACAATTGCTCACAGATAACACGGAGATTTACAGTAAAATGCCAGTTAGACATCCGTGTAAACTATAAAGAAATTAAGTTAGAGTTTGGATTTAGAATGGATATTTTGGTAGATAAAGAAAGTATCATTCGGATAATTAATTAATATCTGTGCTTATCAGTGAAATCTGTGAGGAAATAAATACAGGTGCTCACAGATGACGGATGTAGGCAGACAAATACAATTGTTGGCTGCAACCAAGACACAACGCGACTTAAATTCAAACCGTAATAGACAGAACAAATGTGAAAGCATTTAAACATTATATTCTTTTACTTTCAGGTTTAATTAAACAATGAACTTCTATTTTTAAATAAAACACAATAATTTTATAATATATCAATAAGCCATATCAAACTATGCTAAAAATTTGTTTCTTGTTAATCGCTATTTTGATTGGGTTAACATCTTATAAAAAAGGAAATGGATTTTTAATAGCAGGATATATAACAGGCATTGCAGACAGCACGCAAATAATGCTGCAAAATATTAGTAGCGGTGAATATCTTGACAGCACATTGGTTATTAAAAGCAACTTTACATTTCGCGGAAGATTAAATGAGACGCCGGAAGAGTTGAGAATAATTTCCGGTTTGAAAGAACTACAAAAGGGCAACCTTTTTTATACGGATTTACTTATGGGCAACGAAACGGTTGCTGTAAAAGGTGATATTTCTGATATGCCGCTTAATGTTACCACCAGCGGTTCGCCTGTGCAAAAAGAAGCTGAGCTATATCATAAACAATTACATGCGTGGAATGTAAAGCTGAGAAGACTGAAAGCCAATTTGAAATTATTTCCTGACAGTATTAATACAATAGAAAAAAAGCAGGCAGCAGCAAGCGTAAAGAAAGTGAGCGACTCTTTGGAAGTGTGGCAGACTAGTTTTATAAAAAATAATTTCAATTCTTACATAGCGCTGGTGATGTATAATTACCGTCGCGATTTTAATACAGATACGCTGAAAAAATTGTATAACAATTTACCAGGTGCATTGAAGCAAAGTAAATTCGGCAAATCAATATATATGCAAGTCAACTATCCCAAGCCTGCTTTGGGAGATAATTATAATGATTTTGAAGCGGTGAATACAAAGGGCAATTCTTTCAAGCTTTCAAACATAAAAGATAAATATATTTTATTGCAATTTGCTGGTACGGGATGTTACTGGAGCCATATGTCTATGCCTGAAATGAGGATGCTTAGCAGCGAGTATAAAGATTCAGTATCGTTTGTAAGTTATTTTATGGATGATAAAGCAGAATGGCTGAACACTTGCAAAACGGATAGTGTTACCTGGTTAAGCGTTTGGAGTAAAGGAGGCAAATACTCCGATGCCGCCAGTAAATATTCTGTAACTGGTACACCAACTTTTGTTTTGATTTCGCCCGATAAAAAAGTTGTTTCATCATGGTTTGGATATGAAGATGGCATTGTGGAAAAGGAAATTAGAAAGGCATTGTCAATAAATTAATATCCTTAGATGTTTGATGATTTGAAGTTATAAGAAAAAGGAGAAAATGATAGGAATGATGGCTGCAGCCAATAAAAGTATTTATGCAAGCATGGCTGACACTACTCTAAATACCCTGCCTGCATAAATACCAAATCGTTTTAAAACGGTTGTAATTACACAGCTCATAAAATATCACTAACACCTTAATCTGTTAAATCCTGTGAACTAAAAATGCCATGCTTCCCCCGTTCCTATATGCTATTACAAACGAGGCGCCTGTTTATGAAACCATCATCAATAACAGGGCAAAAAAGCTGATCAACAAGATCCAGGCGGGCACTTATGTAACCGTTACCGCCGAAGATGGCGATTTTTACAAAGTAATAACTGCCGGTCCCAACGGGTGGATGCGCAAAACCGATCTGGGCGATACCATGGGTATTAAAATATTTTATCTGGACGTAGGCCAGGGAGATGGGATTTTAATAGAAGCGGGTAACCTGCGGATATTAGTTGACAGCGGACCATCCGTCAATATGCACAGCTATCTTACCAAATGGCAATATACCTATCTGCTCAACAGGGGTCAGCCTGTTCATATTGATTGTGTATTTGTAAGCCATTTTGATGCAGATCATTATAAAGGGCTCATTCCCATATTGAACGACAAGCGGTTCACATTGGTACCATCTATCATGCAGGCATATTGAAGTTTGCGGCAAAGAGCAATCCGTATAATACGGGCTTGGGAAATATTGTTGACCGCAACGGGAAGGTATACCTGACCAAAGTATTCAATAACCTCTTACAAACCAGTGAAGCCGCTGCTTTTAACAGGGATATTACCAATTTTATGGATGCGGTTAAAAAAGCCGCCGCGGAAAACAGGCTCGGTAAAACGAAGCGGTTGGCAGCAGGGGCTGCAGCCATCAGCAAAACCATCGAAAGCCAGAAATTCAGGATAGATATACTGGGGCCGTTCACAGAAAAGATCGGTGGCAGGCACAGGTTTATATACTGGCACGATGAAGGTAAAACCATCAACGGACATAGCCTGGTGCTCAAAATTACTTTTGGGAGCAGGACTTTTTTATTGGGGGGAGATCTGAATACTGCTTCGGAGCTTTACCTCATGCAGCAATATGGAAGCAATAATCCCTTTATGGTGGATGTGGCAAAATCCTGCCATCACGGTTCTTCCGATTTTACAGAGGCTTTTATGCAGCAGGTCAACCCCTTTGCCACTGTAATATCTTCAGGTGATAATGAGAGCTTTTCGCATCCCCGTGCCGATGCCATAGGGTGTGCAGGTAAGTACGCAAGGGGGAGCCGGCCTCTGGTATATTCTACCGATCTTGCCCGTTCGGTGAGCAAAAGCAAAATTTTATTTGGCATGATCAACCTCCGCTGTAACGGGAAAGATATTTTTATGAACCAGATGAAGGAAACCAACCGCCCGTCCGATATGTGGGATGCGTATACTTTGCCGGGTGCCGTTTAAGCTGACGTAGCAGTCTTTCCCATGGAAATGATCCCGCTTTTACGGCTGTCTTCAATTAGCTGCATAAATTGCCCGGATGTGAGTGGTTTGCCGGGAAGATGATAATAGTCAGGCATTGTTTTGAGAAATGCCGGCAAATATTAAAACAACTTTACTTTGAATAGTTGAATTTCCTTCTGCCTATCATAGCCTTAATCGAACATATTGTTCCAAAAATCGAAGCATATCCGCCTGCCGGCGAATAAACTTTCACTACCGTATAATGTTTATCATCTTTGTATTGTCAAAAGCGACGCTGACCCTTTGAAAACCCGATCATCCATCATCCCCTGAAAGCCCCGCCATCCTTTAGAAAACCCGGCCCTGAGAAAGCACATTCCAATTCCTGTAAAAAAACAAACAGATCCGATAGCCGAAAGAAGCCACAACCTTTATCCCCATCCTTTGAAAATCATGAACCTTCGGAAACGCCACGAAACCTCAGTATCTTTTCAAAAACCTAACCATTCCTCTCACAAAATTTCAAGCGACTGAACCAGGCCCAACGCCTGGTTTTTCCCGCTTCCGGTTGCGGAGTGCAATGCTTCTTAAATCGAAAAACTTGGCTACCGGGCCTACGAGAAAAAGTGCGAAGAAGGGCGCATATATAAGATTGTTGAGACGCAAAACAAATTCAACAATGGCCACTAAAACGGCAACAATAATTCTTCCCTTCCTGGTGGATACAGAGGTAGGAGGGTCTGTGATCATAAAGAAGATAAAAAGCTGGTACATTGGCCCGGTCAGCGGAGAAAGCTCTGCAAGAAAAGCATCACCCGTAATTAAACAACGAACATACGCAAGTATACTAAAGCTTATTACATAGGTAACGGTTACGTGCAACCGTTTTGCCCGGTTCACAATGAGCAATCCCAGGATCCAAATTACACTCATAGCAGCGAGGTTACTGCCCCACTGAATGCTGAGCCCCGCCACATGCACGCTGTACAAAGCCAGCATCCATGAAACGCCAAAGTTGGAAGGATTCCATAAATGCCTGTCTTTATAGCGAAATACATATTTGGAGAGAATGGAAAGTAAAGATGTAACTATATAGGGCCAAACTACATTTGAGCGTATGAGTATGCCCACGCTTATACCGGTTATATATGCGCTGGCAAGATTTTTCCACGTGCCCAATACGATCCTTGCCAGTATGATCTCTGCTATCATGGCTGTGGCTATCGCGGCCACCAGGGTCATATAGCTGTCTAAAATGCCAAAAGTGAACTGTCCAACCAGCAGGATAAGCGTGATAAATGCCGGGGGGATGTATTGAAAATTATTTTTTAGCCACTGAGAGAGTGAAGCTGTTGCGGGCATGCTTTCAAGCTGATATTCTTTCGGCATTAGTTATTGGGTTTGCTTTCTTTTACAATATGCAGTTTATTGATTTCGGGGTTTTTAATTGTATCTGTATGCCCCGATGGCCAATAAACGGTTACCTGGTCAATTTTATCGCTTTTGCCTGTTCCAAAATGGAGCCTGTGCTGGTTCTGGGACGAAAATCCCATGCCGCCGGTAACGATCTGCGCCTGCTTTTTCCCGTCCCATTCCACCTCTACTCTTGCACCTATGGCGTCGGCATTGGAAACCGTTCCCTGCAGGTCAAAAGCTATCCAGTGATTGCTGTTGCCGGCCTGATTTTTATAAACCAAAGGTATATTGTTTTGATTGGCAACAACAACATCCAGTACACCTCTGTTCCACAGGTCGGCAATGGCAATGGCGCGGCCGTCATAAGTTGCTGTGGGGCAAACCTTGTCTGATACGTCCTCAAACAAACCATCGCTGTTGTTCAGCCATATTTTGTCCTGCTCATAGCCCGACTGGCTTTTGCCTTCCATATCCGGCCAGTTTTTGGCATCGCCTATAATGGCGCTGTTGCCGCCGGTAACTTTGGAATAGTCGTACCAGTATGATGTATTTTTCTTTGCCGAAATAAAACCGTTTGCTACATACAGATCCATATAACCATCGTTGTTAAGGTCTGCGAATTGCGCGCCATAGCTCCAGCCTGCATTTTCTATTCCTGAAATTTGGGCAAGGTTTACAAATGAAGGATGCTCGGCTGAGCGTTCGTTTCTGGGTTGCCAGTAATTGTTTCCCTGGATCAGTATTCCTTTTTCCGTAATATTTGTAGTGTATACTCCTATATTACCATCATTGGCAATATCGCCGAAGGAAGCATTCATACCGCTTTTAGGAATATGCCCAACGCCCGCTTCCCTGCCTTTTTCTTCAAACCTTTGCCCGTTCCTGTTCAAATAAAATTCATCTACATTATAATCGTTGGCAATATACAGTTCGGGGTAGCCATCGCCATTGAAGTCTGCTGCTGCTGCGGCAAGTGTCCATTTGGTTGAAGTTAGTCCATACTGTTCGGTCACGTCTTCAAACCTCCCGTTGCCTGTATTCTTTAAAAGAAAGTTTCTGCCGCCATTGTTGGCATACTTGAAACTTTCGGGCATTATTTTGGTTGTGTTCAAACTGTCTAAGTGAAAAATTTCTTTATAATAACCCGCTATAAAAATATCCGACAGTCCGTCATTGTTAAAATCGAACCAGATGGCGGAATTGGCGTTTACCCATGAAGGAAGCCCGCCGCCTTCTGTAACAGGTTCAAATCTTTTTCCCTCTATGTTTTTAAACAACTCGGGTTTCCCCCACTTATACAGGAGCAGGTCTTTAAAACCATCGTTATCATAATCGCACCAAACGGCGCCCATTGAAACGCCGGTGCCCGTTCTGTTCACATCTGCCAGTTGCACTTTGTCGGCCACGTCTTCAAATTCGCCATTGTGCAAATTACGGTACAGGGCATTTTTACTTCCAATGGCGCTGTTGGTAAAATAAATGTCGTTCCAGCCGTCATTGTCAAAATCGCAAATGGAAACAGCCGCTCCCATGGAAGCAATTTGTCTTTTGATATTGTTGAGTTTGGGGTCAACTTCAGGAGCAATATGCCTGAATGATATACCGGCTTCTTTATTTACCGGTTCAAGATAAAAGCCATAGGCTTTTTCAGCGGCTTCTTTCTGCCTGCTGCTGTTCTTACCCGAAAAAAAATCATTATTGCGGGAAGCGATGAAGGTTACTGCCAGCAGGCATATGAATATTGCGGTAACCGCTATTCTCGTATATTTTTTGGGGCTCATTGAATCAGGCATCGTTTATATGGTCTAAAGATAATAATAATGATACTTGATCTTCAAATTTTAATGACTTCTCCTGTTTTGTTGTGAAAGCCTGGCGAAGCGAAAGGGGCTGTAAAGCAGATATCCTGAATGCACCCTGCTTTATAATAAGAGGATGATAATTATGATTATCTTCGGGTGTATATAAATGATTTCACCGGTAATGACACATGCATTCCCCTACTTTAGAACACGCTTATGGGTCGGTGCTGTTTTATTTTTTATAGTTACCCTGCTCGCACAATGTAAACCAAAAGATGAAGAGGCGAATAACCGTTATAACGACCCCCGTATGCTGGCCATTTCCTTTCTTCAGCAAAACAAGTTTGATGAAGCGGAGGCAGCGTTTAAAAAAGCGATAAAGACCGATCCCGGAAATTTTCTGAACTATGCCGATCTGTCGTTGCTTTACATGGCAAAAAAGGATTATGATGAGGCAGAAAGACAGATACAGGCAGGATTGAAAATCCAACCCGGCAATCCGGGGTTAAAGCTCACCCTGGCTGAAGTGTATATAAGGGAAGGAGATAAGGAGAGTGCTGTAAAAGAGCTGACAAAAATACTGGCTGCCGACTCCAGGAATGCGCCTGCCTGGTACAAGCTGTCCCTGCTGCAGGCAGCGGAAAAAAATTACCCGGAGCAAAAATCCAGCCTGTTGCAATTGGTGGATATTACCCCGGCCAATATTGTGCCCCGGCTTCAACTGTGTGAATTGCTTGCACAGGAAGGGAAACCCGACTCCGCACTGTTCTTTATGCAAAGCATAAAAAAGATAGTCCCGGAATTTAACCTGGCAACAGACAGCATCTACCAAAAAGCTGTTGCACTCATCGCCAACAGCAGGCAAACCGCCAATGCCATTCAGTATATTCAGAGATTTCATGAACTGGTGAAGCTTACCAAGGCCTATGCCGGCGGTATTGATGAAATAGACCAGCCGAAATTACTCACCGGCTATGCAGCGTTTAACGACAGCAGGTTCAGCCGGGTTTACGACAAAAACAGGTTGGTTTCATTGAACGATATAAAATTTGAAGACGCTTCTGCAGTTGCCGGACTAACGATCCCCGGGGTAGCCAATATAAAGTCTTCAACACTGGCGCTTGCAGATGACGACGGTAAAGGCACATCCTATGTTTTTGCGAGCTTTTTACCCGAAGGCGCGCCGCGCTCCAAACGCTATTTGTTTGAAGCAGAAATGTCGAACTATAAAGACATTACCTCCTCTGTTGATCTTGATCACGAGGCTGTTGATCTTGACGCCACGTTTGCAGATTATGACAACGACGGCTACCGCGACCTTCTTGTTTCTACCGGCAAAGGGATCCTTATTTATAAAAACAATGGCGATGGCACCTTTTCGCGGATAAAGCAAAAAACCGGGCTGGAAAATATCAGCGATGGCAATAAGATGCTTGTTGCGGATTTTGACCAGGACGGCGACCTCGATCTGTATGTAGCCTGTAACCGCAACAACAAATTTTTTCGCAACAACAATGACGGAACGTTTACCGAAAATGCGAAGATGATGAACCTCTTAGCAAATGCATCAGGAACCATAGATATGGATTATGGAGACCACGATGCGGATGGCGACCTGGATATAGCGGCGCTGACCGCGGAAGGGAAAATCCAATTGCTGGATAACGAGCGGCATTCTAAATTTAAAGACCATACCGGCAGCTTACAACTTGCGGATCCTGCGTACAAAGGCAGCGCCATTGCTTTTGGCGATTACAATAACGACGGTATGCAGGACCTGTTCATTGCCGGAGCCAAGAACGAAAATTCATTTTTGCTGCAAAATACGCGGGAACATGGGTTTAAGTCCGACACAGCATCGCGGACGCTCACTTCCTCATTAAAAGGCATAACCGTTCACGCTGCCATTTTCTTTGATTTTGATAATGATGGTTACCAGGATATCCTGGTAGCAGGGATAAATGACGATGCGTCCCAAAGCGGTGTGCAGCTGTTCCATAATGATCCCGGGAAAGGATTTATCAATGTTTCGTACCTGCTGCCGCAAACAATAACCGGGGGGCATAAGATAGACATTGCCGACTTTAACTTAGATGGTGATGATGATGTTTTTATATCGGGACCTTCCGGGATTTCTTTAATGAGAAATGACGGGGGCCATCTCAATCATTATATGCAGGTTCAGTTAACGGGACTTTCCTATGGCAACAATAAGAACAACCGCTTTGGCATTGGCGCACAGGTGGAGCTAAAAGCAGGGAACCTGTATCAAAGCAAAACGGTGAAACGCTCGTTGGTTAATTTTGGCGTGGGTGCGCAGGATTCTCTGGATGTGGTTCGTATCATTTGGCCCAATGGAACGCCGCAGCTTATTGATGACCCGTCGCGCTGGCAAAGAACGCTTGAAGAAGAGAAGCTCAAAGGATCATGCCCCTTCCTGTTTACGTGGGATGGGGAAAAATACATTTTCTTAAAGGATATGATGTGGAGAAGCGCGCTGGGAATGCCTTTGGCGGTAAGCGGAACAGATACTACCTATGCATTCAGCGATCCGTCGAAAGAATACCTGCTTATCCCTGGTGAGATGCTCAAGCCGAAGAATAATAAATATTCCATCAGGATAACCGAAGAGCTGTGGGAAACGGTTTATTTCGATAAAGCTGCCCTGATAGCGGTAGATCATCCCGACACGGTAGATGTATTTGCCGATGAACGTTTTGTTGCGCCGCCTTTTCCCGGTAAGCAATTGTATGGCGTAGGTAAAAAACATTTTCCGGTTACTGCTTTTGATGGTAATGGCATTAACGTACTGCCGCAGATTGAATCATACGATTTCAAATACATTTCCAACTTCGGCATGGGCAAATACCAGGGGCTTGCCGATGATCACGACCTGATCCTCGACCTGGGAGATGAAGCGGCAGGCGATAGTCTTTACCTGTTTTTACGGGGATGGATCTTCCCTGCCGATGCCAGCATCAACACGGCCATGACCCAATCAACTATGTATACAAGTAACCCGCCGTCATTGGAGGTGATGAACAAAAAAGGAGAATGGCAAACTGTTATACCCAATATTGGTTTCCCGATGGGAAAAGATAAAATGGTTATCGTTAACCTGTCGGGTAAATTCCTTACTGCCAACAACAGGAAAGTAAGAATAAGAACGAATATGCAGATCTACTGGGATGAGATATTCTTTTCAAGCCGCTTATCCAAAGCCCCGGTACACATGCATGATCTTGCCATGACAGGTGCGCAACTTGCTTACAGGGGCTATTCGGCTTCCTACAGGAAAGGCGGGCCTTTTGGTCCGCACTGGTTCGACTACTACAATACCAGCGGCGGGCAGAAATGGAGGGACCTGACAGGATACTACACCCGCTACGGTGATGTGTTGCCGCTGATGCAGCAGGCAGATGATGCCTATGTTATTGCCAATTCGGGCGATGAAATAACGATTGAGTTTGATGCGGCGCGTTTACCTGCATTGCCGCAGGGCTGGAAGCGCGATTTTCTCATTTACAGTGAAGGATGGGTAAAAGACGGCGATCTGAACACCGCTCACGGGCAAACGGTTGAGCCGCTGCCTTTCCATAACATGCCTGCCTATCCTTACCGCAGCAATGTAATGTATCCTGCAGATGCACAGCACAACCGGTACCGGCAGCAATACAATACCCGGCTGATAAGTACCGATGATTTTAAAAATGCACTGAAGCCACAGGCAGTGGCAGAACATAAGTAATTACTCAAAGCCTAAAAAGAAATCCTGTATGAATGTAATACCGATTGTACATCCGTAACAGTGCAACGGCTTTGGAATAAACGACCATAGCATCGTACCATACCTGGAATATTTGGATTATCTTAGAAATCTAATTGGTATAACATATGGCTAACACCTACACACAAGTTCATCTTCAATTTGTATTTGCCCCCAAATATAGAGCATCTCTTATAAGCAGCACATGGGAGAACGACCTGTATAAATACATTACGGGTATTGTGCAAACGAATAAGCACAAGCTGATTATTATCAACGGCATGCCCGACCATGTACACTTGCTGGTTGGTTTTAGAGCTACTCAATCTATGGCTGATTTTATGCAGGATGTAAAAGCGGGCTCATCCAAATGGATAAATGATAACAAGTACTGCAAAGAGCGGTTTGAGTGGCAAACCGGGTATGGAGCATTTTCATATTCAAAATCCCAACTGCCTGATGTGATAAGGTATATCGAGAATCAGAAAGAGCATCATCGTAAAAAGACCTTTCTGGAAGAATATAAATTGTTCCTGGAAAAATTTGAAGTGGAGTATGATGAAAGATATGTTTTTAAGGAGCCGGAATAGGTAGCATGCCTACGGCATTCATGCGGGCGTGAGTTTATTGAATTACCGATATGGTATGCCTATCGGCATTTAGGTGAAGAGTACATGATACAAAAAACACAGTACGGTAGTAGGGCATATCCAAAAATCCCGTAGGGATATCATATCGGTAAATGCAAATGAGAACGTCTGATAATCCCGTAGGGATGGAACAGGTAAGGGGCTGCTTTCATAGCAAATACCAATGG
>NZ_DAOMOZ010000019.1:0-37943 GCF_035444585.1 Agriterribacter sp. | reverse complement strand
GCTTGATCTTTTTGAATAATTTAAAAAAAATGTCAACCTATTTTAGGCACGCACATAAGGATGGGTGAATGGGCAATAAGTGAAAAGTGAATTAAGCTTTCTTCTATCACTACTCACTACTCACCATTCACTACTCACTACTCACTACTCACTACTCACTTTTTCACTTTTCACAATAATATACAGCACTGCCTGCTTAAATATTAATAATTGATTTTCATGAAACAAACGCCTTTTACCGCAAAACATATTGCTGCCGGCGCCAAAATGGCTGAGTTCGCGGGGTATAATATGCCGATTTCCTATACAGGCATTAACGATGAGCATGCTGCCGTACGTAACAATGCCGGCGTTTTTGACGTTAGCCATATGGGAGAATTCATTTTTAAAGGTGGAGGAGCTTTGGATCTCATTCAGCGGGTAACCACCAATGACGCATCCAGGCTTACCAACGGCAAGATACAATACAGTTGCCTCACCAATGAAAACGGCGGAATCATTGACGACCTGCTGATATATTGCATCGAATACAATAAAGTATACATGCTGGTGGTTAATGCTTCTAATATTGAAAAAGACTGGGACTGGATCAGCCATCACAATACCGGGAATGTGGAAATGCATAATATTTCGGATAAAACCTGTTTGCTGGCAGTGCAGGGACCCAATGCGGCAAAGATCCTGCAGCCGCTTACGGAGCTGGACATATTGAACCTGAAATATTACACTTTTGTAAAGGGCCGTTTCGCCGGGGTTGATAATGTGCTGATCAGCGCTACCGGGTATACCGGGGCCGGCGGTGTGGAAATATACTTTGAAGATTTGTCTGCCGTTGGCCCGGATGAGCCATTCGGGCAGGGTGAGAAAGGGAATGCGGAAACCATATGGAACGCCATATTTGAGGCGGGTGCACCTGTGGGCCTGAAACCCATAGGACTGGGCGCCAGGGATACGCTCCGGCTGGAAATGGGTTATTGTTTGTATGGAAACGATATTGATGATTTTACAACACCATTAGAAGCAGGTTTGGGCTGGATCACTAAATTTACCAGGCCTTTTACGGCGAGTGAATATCTTCAAAAACAAAAAGCGTCGGGCGCCGATAAAAAATTAGTGGGTTTTGAAATGATTGATAAAGGCATTCCGCGGCACGATTACCGGATCAGGGATGCAGAAGGAAACTTAATTGGGCGGGTGACTTCCGGTACACAGTCTCCCACCCTGGGACGGGCCATAGGGATGGGATATGTAACAACAGAGTTTGCGGTCATAGACAGTGAAGTGTATATTGAGATAAGAGATAAGCCGCTAAAGGCCAAAGTAGTAAAGCTGCCTTTTGTGCAACAAATATAATATATAAATAACCTTTATGTCCTATGGCTTCCATTCATCTTACCACATTCGTTAAAGCCCCTGTTGAACGGGTATTTGACCTTTGCCGCAATATCACCGTGTATAAAAAAGCGCTCGAAAGCAGAAATGAAAGTTTATCTGCAAGCGCCGCCGGAATATTGGTGAACGCCGGCGATACCATTACGCTTTCTGCCAGGCACCTGGGTAAAACAAGAGTTATGACCGCAAGGATACTGGAAATGAATATCCCCGAAAAGTTTGTGGAGGAGCAGGTGAAGGGCGATTTGAAGAGCTTCAGGCATGAGCATCATTTTAAACCGGTTGAGAACGGCACCCTGATCATTGACCTCATTGAAATGGAAGAACCGAGGGATGCGGTAGGCGGCATGCTGGGAAAATTTTTCATGAAAAATTATTTTGAAGCTTTGCTTAACAAACGCAATGCGCTGATAAAGCTTTATGCCGAATCGGAAAAGTGGCGTGCCGTAATGGGCTGATCTTTTATGTAGATCCCGCTTTCTTTCAGATATTTGCAGCTTTCGCGACAGCGTGGTTTTATATGAACGGAAATAAACCTGCACTACACACGGCGCTTTCGCCTTCTATGCTGCATCTTTACGATGTAAACAATACGATCGTTGTAATCATTGACGTTTTGCGGGCCACCTCTACTATTGCCACGGCGTTATACAATGGGGCTGCCTGCGTTGTGCCTGTAGACACCGTGGCCCGTTGTATAGCATTGGGCAGGACGCCCGGGACGGTTACTGCCGGGGAACGGGACGGAAAGATCGCCGAAGGGCTCCAAAATGGTAACTCTCCTTTTGAATATCCCCGTGTGTTCATCGAAAATAAAACACTTGTACTCACAACCACCAACGGTACCCGGCTGTTATACATGGCGCTTGAAAGAGGTGCAAAGAATATTATCACAGGATCCTTCCCCAATTTATCGGCCGTAGCTGCCCACCTCATTGCACAAAAACAAAATGTAGTATTGGCCTGTGCTGCGTGGAAAGACAGGATAAACCTGGAGGATACACTGTTCGCAGGAGCAGTTATTGACAGGGTAAAAGCATATTTTAATATCAACTGCGATTCGTCTACCATAGCGCATACGCTGTTTATGGAAGCCAAACCCGATATTTATCAGTTTGTTAAAGACAGGCAGGCTTCGCATTACCTGCGCCTAAGCGGCTACGGACTGGAAAAGGACATACGGTACTGCCTTTCACCCGATATTGCCGATATACTGCCTGTATACGCCGAAGGAAAGCTGACAGCAGCATATAATGGAGACCCGCGGCCCCAAAATATTACCCCGTCCTTCTAACCTAACCTCTACTGCGCTTTTTTTTGTAATTTCGCCAATTAGCCTTTTCTGAACGATGGGCGTGAATTACCGAATTTTTCTCAAGCATGGCTTTACCACACCTTATTAAGTTTGTATACAATAATGGCACAGATGAAGTAATCCGCAGGGGCAAAAAGATCCATTCTATCGGATACGTTGAATTGATTGAACACGATGACCTGCTGGGGTCTGTTACCTTTAGAGTGAAGGATGACAGCTATGCCACCTTTTACAAAGTATACGTTCAAAAATATAAAGATCCCAAAGGTTTGTCGGTTCGCTGTACCTGCCCGTATAATCTGGGAGATATTTGCCGCCATGAAACAGCAGCCCTGCTCCAGTTGCAGGAGCTGCTCGATAAAAATGTGCTCGGCGAAAAAGATGTATTGTATCACCAGCGCCATACTGTTATTAAAATGAAGGATATTGAGCTCAAAAGCATCCGGCTGCTGAGCTCGCCCGATATTTATGCAGAAGCCGAAAAAATATTACAAAAACAAAAAGCAAATATCATAAGTGCGGCAAACGAAAGGGTAGAAGCAAGCCTGGTGTCCAATGGCGAATCCTTCCCTTTGGTAATACAAAAAAACGAGGAGCGGAATTTTGATACTTCCTGTAAATGCGATGAACAGGAACACCCGCTTTGTGTGCACAAAGTAGCCCTGTTCCTGCAATTGCTTAATGCTTACGGTCCTTATTATTTTGATACTATCCGTAACTGGGACAAGCAAAAAAATAAATTGCTGGAAGCATATGGCTATTCACTGGAGGACGACCTGACAGGAAAATTTGAATTTACCTATAAAGACGGGAAACCTTTTCTGCGGGTGCTCGATCCTTCTATTAAAAGAGCGGATCCTGTATCGGGTGGATTGCTAAAATCACGCACTGTTGTTCCGGAAAAGGAACCTGTAATAGCTGAAGA
This sequence comes from Agriterribacter sp., assembly GCF_035444585.1. GTDB lineage: Bacteria > Bacteroidota > Bacteroidia > Chitinophagales > Chitinophagaceae > Agriterribacter. The sequence continues at coordinate 34,311 of NZ_DAOMOZ010000019.1, read as the reverse complement.
AGAAGTTCCGTTGCCCGCCGAAAACATCCTCCGCGTTGGTGTGGTGTTTAATGAAACAAAAGCAGCATACCCTTACTTTGCACTGGATGCCGTTAGCGGAGAAATAAATGACAGCAGCACAGGCTTCAGCGGTAAAATTGAAAAGCTTGATATTGTAAAATTTGTAAACGCAGATCAGTATACAGACCAGGATAAGCAGCTCCTGCAGCAGATCCGTAAGCTGAACGAAGCTGAAGTAAATAAATATGTGAGCCGCAATTCCCCTTTTTCGGGAATATGGGAAAACATTATCCATCACGAAGACGATGATCTTCCGGAGGAAACCAAATCCCTGATCACCGAATACTGGTATCCTAAACTGCTTAAATTATTTAACGAGCAAAAAGATAATCCGCTCATCTATTTTTTGCCGCACAGGAAGAATTTTATTACTTCCAATCTCCTGCCGGTTCAGCTGTCTGATGAAACGGCAACCCCCGTTTTTCATGTAAATGCCCAAAAAGCAAAAATGGAAATAGCCTGTTATGTGCAGGTAAACGGAACAGAAGTGCCTTTGCAGGAAAACGAGTGGAACAGTCATATGATTTTTAAATATGCGGATACATTTTATAACTGGAGCAGGCAGGAAGATATAATGGAAATTGAAAAATTTTTCCAAAAGGAGAACCTGCTTGTTGACGCAGAGGACTGGCCCGGTTACCTGAAAAAAGCCATTATCCCGCTAACAAAAGATTATAAAGTGCGGTTTGCCGAAAGCCTTGTTCAGGAAGTAAAGGATGGCGACCCGGAGGTGAAAGTGCAGTTGCAGGAAAAAGGAGATTACCTGTTGTTCGTGCCTTTATTTTCTTACAAGGGCTATGAAACACGGTTCAATGCAAAAGACATCATTACGTTGCAGGTAAACGATAAAGTGCTTGAAATTCACCGCAACCGGCAGGCAGAATTGCAATTCATAAAAAAACTGGAAAGCCTTCATTCCAATTTCATTCATCCCGAAGGAGCAGCCACACTGGCTTTAAAAGGTGCGGACGTTTTAAAGAACAACTGGTTCTTTTTGTTCATCGACAGCATGAAAGAAATGAATGTGCCGGTAGTGGGTTTTGATGTGCTGAAAAACTTTCGCTTTAATACAGCCCGTCCTTCTACTGAAATCCATATCAGCAGCGGTATGGACTGGTTCGACGCCAGGGTAAAAGTAGTGTTCGACGGTCAACAGGTAAGCATAGACGAAATTAAAAGAGCGCTGGCCAACAAACAGCAGTTTGTTCAGCTTAATGATGGCACCCTCGGCATATTGCCCGAAGGCTGGGTAAAAAAGTATTCACTGCTGTTCAGGGTAGGCGAGGGTAAAAACAATGCTTTGCGTCTTTCAAAATACCATCTCAGCGTTATTGACGAATTGTATGAAGAAAGGAACGAAGCCGAGGTTTTAATAGAACTGGAAGAGAAATACAACAGGCTGAGAGGATTTAACCGCATTAATGAAATTGATCCGCCCCGGGGGCTGGAACATATTTTACGTCCTTACCAGGTAGCGGGCTATCACTGGCTTAATTATTTGAGTGAGGTAGGTTGGGGCGGTATTTTAGCCGATGACATGGGTTTAGGTAAAACAGTGCAGGCTTTATCATTTCTGCAGTTTTACCGCGATACCCACAATGCACTGAAAGCCATGGTGGTTTGTCCTACCACCCTGATGTTCAACTGGGAAAATGAAATAAAAAAATTCACGCCCGGGCTTACCTATCACATTCATCACGGAAGCGACAGGAGCAGGAGTAAGGAAGCTTTCGATGCCTATAATGTTATTATCACCACTTATGGCACTTTGCGCAGTGATATTAAGTTGCTTACGGACATGCGTTTTGATTATGTTATTCTTGATGAATCACAGGCCATTAAAAACCCGCAAAGCAAGGTAACCAAAGCTGCCGGCCTGCTGTTATCAAAGAACAGGCTCTGCCTGAGCGGTACCCCTTTGCAGAACAATACGTTTGATATTTACGCGCAGATGAATTTTTTAAACCCGGGCATGCTGGGCAGTATCGAATATTTCCGGAATGAATTTGCCACTCCTATTGATAAGTTTGGGGAGCAGGACAGGAAAGAGCATCTGAAGAAGCTGCTGTATCCATTTATTTTGCGCCGTACCAAAGAGCAGGTGGCAAAAGACCTTCCCGAAAAAACAGAAACGATCCTGTTTTGCGAAATGCAGGCTGAGCAAAGGGAAATTTACGAAGCTTTCCGCAACGACTACCGGAATAAGATACTGGGTGTGATCAATGAGCAGGGCATTGAGCGTTCGCAGTTAACCATTTTGCAGGGCTTAATGAAGCTTAGGCAGATCTGCGATTCTCCCGCAATTATGAATGAACCTGAAAAGTATCCCAATCATTCCATCAAACTGGAAGAAATTGCAAGGGAGATCACCGAAAACATAAGCAATCATAAAGCACTTGTATTTTCACAATTCCTGGGTATGCTGGCCCTGATCAAGGATAAGCTCAGAACGCTGGATGTACCCTTTGAATATTTTGATGGAAGCACATCTGCGCAGGAAAGAGAAAGAGCCATCAATCGCTTTCAGAATGATGATACCTGCAGGGCTTTTCTGATATCTCTTAAAGCCGGTGGCGTGGGATTGAACCTTACCGCGGCCGATTATGTATATATTGTAGACCCGTGGTGGAACCCTGCCGTTGAGCAGCAGGCCATTGACCGCACACACCGTATAGGACAAACGAAAAACATTTTTGCCTATCGCATGATCTGCAAAGACACCATTGAGGATAAGATCCTTCAATTGCAGGAAAAAAAGCGTTCTTTAGCGAGAGACCTGATAGCGGATGATAACACTTTTGTTAAGAGCCTTTCGAGAGACGATGTGGAATACCTGTTCAGCTAAGTGGTGGTTGGCGTTCAACGGTCAGGGCATCAGCCTTCAGCAACCACCCCACAGCCAATAAGCAATAGCGGTCAGCTATAAACTTTCCAGCTCCCTTCTTCCCTTTCTTTTTTTATGATAATATTTAATGGGATAAAAGTCAGGACGTTGCATAATTTTATTCAATAAGCTGAAAAGCAACCTGTTGAGATGAAATGGCTTTTGCGTTGTGAAGGAGTTCATAATGGCTGTTTTAATATAATATTGGATGAAGTGGGATTTATAAGTAACGCAGCATGAAACATTTTATTATATTTCAGGATAAGAGGTTAATTAAGGTTAAAGCAATAGCCACATGCAAGGGGTAAAATATATTTTTGCAGCCATATGAACCGCAAATTCAGCATATCGGTTGGTTTAATGGTGGCAGCCATCGCTTTGATCGCTGCCTTCCAGGTGTATTGGATCGTTATAAAGGTCAACGAAGAAAAAAGAGTGCTTCGCTTTCGCACCAATGTAATATTCCGCGAATCGGTTTTCGATCTTCAGGCCTCCAAATTAAAATTAGACAGCAGCTCCAGGCTGCGCTACGGCTTACCACCGGATATAGCCCGGTTTACAGAAACCATAAGAAAACGCATGAGCGATTCTTTTTACACCGTTCCCCCGCAACCCACACGCAATTCTATTATTACAGTAGAAAGACCTGCAGGTTCGGCACCCGACGACACTGCTTTGCGCAGGAGCTACAGAGCCGGGGGAAGGTTTTTTGAGTTCCTGATCGGCATAGATTCCCTTCAGGACTCGCTAAGGGTTATGGATATCCGGGACGCGTACACAAAAAACCTGCAAAAGGAAGGTATCTCCGTTCCCTTTTCTATTATAAGAAAGGAGGAGTCTGAGATAAAGCGCGATGAGCAACCGCGGCCCCAATGGAATAAGGCCACCATCGGCCTCACACATCCGATCAGCTACCAGGTACAGTTAGGCAGTACTTTTAATTATATTTTTGAAAAAATTTTACCTCAAATTGTTTTTTCTATCTTCCTGATCGGGTTAACCATCACCGCTTTTTCCGTTTTATACAGGAATCTCAGGGCCCAGCAAAGGCTTACCAACATCAAAAACGATTTCATAAGCAATATCACTCATGAGCTAAAAACGCCTATTTCCACAGTAAGCGTAGCCATTGAAGCGATAAAAAATTTTAATGTGCTGCAGCAGCCCGAGCGTACAAAAGAATACCTTGATATAGCAGGCAATGAACTAAGCCGGCTGTCTATGCTGGTAGACAAGGTGCTTAAGCTCTCGATGTTTGAAAAACAGCAGACAGAGCTAAAATATGAACATTTTGATATAAAGCAACTGGCAAGCGAAGTAATTGATTCTATGGCACTGCAATTTGAGAAAGCAAAAGCAAAAGTTAACCTGCACAGCTCCGGTAACCGGTTCATGATAACGGCCGATCAGTTGCATATTACCAGTGTGCTGTATAATTTATTGGATAATGCGCTCAAGTACAGCAAAGACAAACCCGTTATTGATGTAAGCCTGATCTGTAAAGACAATGAATGCATATTAAAGGTGAAAGATAACGGGATTGGCATACCTGCCGAATTTAAAAATAAAATTTTTGAAAAATTCTTCCGTGTTCCAACCGATAACAGGCATAACATTAAGGGATACGGTTTGGGACTGAGCTATGTAGCCCATATTGTTCAGCAGCACCGGGGCACCATTAACCTGCAAAGCGAGCCGGGCAACGGAAGTGAATTCACCATAAAACTGCCTATCACCCATGAAGAAAACTAAAATACTGTATGTTGAAGATGAAATGTTCCTGGCAAAAATTGTAAAAGAAAGTCTTGAAAGCAGGGGGTATGAAGTTTTTCTGGAAATGGATGGCGCAGATGTAATGAAACAATTTCATGAAATTGACCCCGATATTTGTATCCTCGACATCATGCTTCCCAATAAAGACGGCTTTGCCATTGCAGAAGAGATCAGGCAGGCCGATATTGCCATGCCCATCATTTTTTTAACTGCCAAAACCCAAACCACCGACCTGGTAAAAGGATTTCATAAAGGGGCCAATGATTATATCCGCAAGCCTTTTAGCATGGAAGAACTTATTGTGCGTGTGGAAAATGCGTTGCGCTACCGCAATAATGAAGCACAAAACGCGGAACAAAAGGATGAGATACGGATGAGCAAATATATTTTCAATCCGCACCGGCAAACGTTGACCTACGATAAGGAGGAGAAAAAATTATCTTTCAGGGAAAGCGAATTGTTGAAGCTGCTGTATGAAAACCGCCAGCATATTATTGACAGAAGAGATATCCTGAACGTATTATGGGGAAGCGATTCATTCTTTAATTCAAGGACGCTGGATGTATACATCACCAAAATCAGGGGCTACCTCAAAAACGATCCTGCATTGGAGATCATTACCGTAAAAGGAATTGGTTACAGGTTTGTGATGGAATAAAAGAGCCCGGTCTCCGTAGCAGACCAGGCTTCAACCTTAACCATTCTTATATTTATCTAACCGTTTAAGACCGTTGAAAATTTCAAATATCTGTTGTCGGGCGAATAAATGAACAGGCAGGAGCCCTCTTTAATGGCATCAATAATAGCTTTGTGGTCTTCCATGGGCACTGCCGGGCAGCCGTAACTTCTTCCAAGCATCCCTCTCTCCTGCAAATACCGGTCATCGGCATAACCCGCGCCATGTATTACGATATTTCTCCTGAATGCTTTATCATTGATATTCTTTTCCATTCCCTGCAAACGCAGCGAGTAACCGTTTTCGCCACGGTATGTTTTTGCAGTTACATAAAACCCCAGGCTGCTTTTATGAGATGCCATGATATTGGAAAACTGACGTGCATATTCCATCCCCGAATTTTTTCCATGCGCTACCCTGCTGTTAAACAAAAGCTCAACATTTTTCAGGTCAATAACATACATCCTTTTTTCACGCGATGACTTTGAAAAATCAATGATCGTCAGGATGCTGTCTCTGTTCAGCCTGCCCTTGTTGGCCAGTTTGCTGAATCCTTTCATTGCCAGCTCAAGCACATTTTTTTGAAGTCCGAGCTCCTGTAAATGAATGCTGTCGTATAAGCGGCTTACAAATACTTTGCGCACCTCTGTACGAAAATCGTTTGGAAGATAATAGCTTACCGTTGGAAGAACAGGGGAAAAACGGTTCGCTTTGATACCCGAAATGAGCACGGGTGCAATAAAAAGAATGGCAAATGCCAGTTTTTTAGGTACGGAATGGAATTTCATCGGATTACAATTTCTAAGCCTCATATTAACGGCATTAGTTTTGGGATATTGTAAATATAATCTGGGAGAATATCTTCTTAAACCAGGTACAATTGTTTACCTAACCTTTTTAAGATCAGGGCCGTTTGTGATCATTTAAAAGGCTGCAAAGATACAGATCCCGGTCCCGATTACTGCTTTGTTTTGACATACATTAACAATTTTTAAAACGCAAGACGTACGATATTCTTTAAAATTAGTGATTCGGTTAAAATGTTCAAAGCGTTTTATCATTTTTCGGGTACGAATTTTAATTTTCCAAGCACCTTATTGATATCAATTGTTATGGTATAGATCAATTCAAACTGGTCGGTTATGGTTTTAAAGCCCGACAGGGTTTTTCTTACATTGCTGTTTACCGCCCCATCTGTTAACTCCGATACCCTTTGCGCCAAAAGGTCATGGATAATATCGCGTATTTGCGCAAATCCCTTTTCGGCAGGATCTGCCGGTTCGCTCCCGCTGTTTTGCGACAGGGCAATGCCCATTTGCCGCTCTATGCTGTCTGCCACAGCTTTAAATGCATCCGAATGATACCTCGGCGCCAGGGACTGCATATATATACCCAGCGTGGCAATATGGGACGTGAGCATATGATTGCTTACCACCAGGTGATGCAGCAACTGCGCCTGTTTCGTTTTATTCTTAGGTTCCGATAACAGGCGCTGAAAAGCATCCGAAAGGTTGGCCAATGCAACGTAAGCGTCTTTTCTCGCTATTTTATAGGCATTGATCTGCGGTGCCGTAGCATAAAATGCACGGGCCACTATACTAAAATACCGGAGATTGGCTTCCATTAGTTTATGAATATATTCATTTACCTGCTCCCGCTCCCACCGCGGTAAGAAGAAGAAAGCGGCAGTGAAAGAAATTGCTGAACCTATAGCCGTGTCTATTACACGATCGGTTGCCAGACTTTTAAAATCGGCAGGATGCAGGAAGTGAAAGGCAAGCAGCACATATACTGTAATGGCTGCCACACTTATTGAATACCGGATCTGCAGAAAACTGTACCCAACGATCATAACAATGATCATTATGCCAAATAACACGGTATCGGTTTGCACATTGTACAACAATAAAAAACCGGCTCCTGCACCGGCTAATGTTCCCATCAGCCGCTCCACGTTTCGCTTTTTACTGATGCTGTATGCAGGCTTTAATATGGTAACCGTAGTTAAAAGTATCCAGTAGCCATGACCGAAAGGAAGGAACTGGGCAATAATATACCCCGCCAAAATACACAGGCTAACCCTCAGGGAATGGCGGAATATATTGGATTTCAATGAAAAGTTCTCCGCCAGCAGCTTCGGGTCAAATTCCTGGCGCGAAACGAAGTCCCCGGCATCTATTTCATGCTTTATTTCCTGGTGCGTCTCGCTGTTGTAAGCCGTGTACCTGCGCAGGCGCTTAATGCGGTCGGCAATATCTTTTACGGAGTTCAAAATATGCCTGAGGCTGATAAAGCCTTCCAGGTTACCGGGCTTCAGAAAGACATCCCTGTAGGCTACAAACGCATCCTCTGTTTCCCCGATAAGCATGCTTAAGCCGTTGGTATCCCTTGACGGGAATCCGCTTTGAATAACGAGCCCTATTTTGTCCAGCTCATTTGCCGTTTCTAAAATGAGCCGCCTGAATTGCTCCAGTATATTTCCCTCTTTAAAATATTCATGAAGCGATTTATAATTTTGTTGTGATGTCATTACCTGCTCAAACAGGTCAACCGAATCAATGAACATCATCAACAAAACCCGTCCTCTTGTTGTAGACTCCCTGGTAAATCCTCTTGCCTTGAACAATAATTCCCGCAACTGCTCCTGCTGATGGTGTATGCTTATTTGCAACGGAAGAAGTTCTTTATACACTTCATCGTATACGACATTGCTTTTGTATAATTTTGATTTTGTTTTAAGATAAGAGGCGGTAAGCATGATACATTCGCCAAGCGCCTGTTGTATAAGCCGGTACGGTTTTAGCGAATACAGCAAAAGGCTCAGCAGCATGTACCAGACGCCTCCTCCCAGCATGAAAAGCGCATCGCTCATCACCCGCTCCTGCCCGGAATGCACGTCAATATTAAGCACCATTACAATTATAGCGATCAGCCCAATGGCATTGGCACGATTGCCATAAATACCGGTAAAGGAGAGAAAAAAACCCAATACAGTAAGCTCAACAGCCAACAGCCAGGGATAACTGCGGGTATACCCGATAATTATGGCAACAATAAAGTTGAAGATATTGCTGGCCAGCATGCCGTTCCTGCGGTGATGGATCGGTCCCGGCGAGTCGGTAAGGCTAACCATTAATGCTCCCAATGGCAATGCAATGCCAACAGACAGCAGGTTGAACCTGTATAAAATCCAGGCGGGCAATATGGCTCCTACTGTAATTCTCAGTCCTTTTGTAAGGTATTGCCCGGTTATGAATTTCTTAAATTCGTTAATGTAGTTAAACTCCGAAATAGTACGCAGCATTGTGCCGCAAAATTAGAGGTTAATAAAGGGAATAACTTACTGGCTGCACTGAAGAAGGGAATACATAGACCAGCAAAGACCACTGACCGGCAATTTAAAGCGGAATGGAAACGACTCCCGGTGGGTTTACGGTTTAGCCGTAGGGCACCTGTACGAGGTAAGCGTAAATGCAAGCCCCACTTCTGCTATTACATATGCATCTGTTTGATTCCTGAACCCTCTCTGGCGGCCTTTTGTGCCTATCCTTATGCCATCCCCGGTTTCATAAGAACGATCCTGCAATAAATACCACGGAGTAGGTGAACCATCAGGCAGGGTAGTTGCAAATGCATCGGGGTAGTAATAAGTGCTCACATCATCTATATAATCGGAAGTGGTAAACCGGTAAGCCACTTCAAAAGAGAAATTGATATTGGGGTTGATATTGTATTTAAAGCCCATCCCCAGCGGCATGCAAAAAGCTACTGCACTATAGGGTTTACGTGCGGGATACAGGGATGAGCCCTGGCCCTCGGTGCCCAACGTACGTAAAAAATATTTTTTACCCTGTAAATAGGCGTATGGATCATAGTTAAAAGCGCCCACACCCAGCGTAACATACGGCGTAAAATTCAGGAAAGGCTCACCCGGAATAAATCGCATGAAGTTAAAATCGCCCTGGATGGTGGCTTCCCAAAGGTTGCTGTTAAAGCTGAGGTTCCTTCTTTTCTGATAATCGTTCTTGCTGTAAATATCGGAATAGCCTATTTGCGCATAATGCAGTCCAAGGCGTAATGCGATATACTCTCCAAACTGCTTACGAAAAAAAACACCCAGTGCAGGCTTTGGGCGATTAAGCGACGCATTGGTATTGATATCGCCAAAATAATGTGCGGCGCCTACGGTAACACCAATTTCACCTTCCTGTACAACACCATCTACCTGTGCCATGGAAGATGAAAAAAAGGCTATACAGAAAACCGACACGAATAACTTCTTCATCAATACAAAGTTTGTTTTTACAAAACACTCATTGCTAAAGTTGAAACAACTTAATAACGCCTGAACATCGTATCACACCATCACATTAAGCAATGCAAAATACAGGATTAGTAGCGAATGTCAATGATATTGCGATTGATTTTAATGAAATCTTAATAGAAATCAGGCTCAGTTTCTTTTGTCGAGGCCCCACGACAGCTTCCCCCTGAGCGTTTGCAAATAGCTGTTTTCGCTCAATCGCAGCAGCCCTATCGTAAATGACTCTTTTTTAACAGCCAGCTGTATCTCTTTATTCACAATTTCGCGGCGCGAATCCAGCGCACATATAAACTGGTCTGTTCTGCCTTCTATTTCAAAAGAAACAATGCTGTCGTCGGGGATCACTATAGGCCTGACATTAAGATTATGAGGAGCTACAGGCGTTATGATAAAGCTCCCGGATTCGGGGAACAATATGGGTCCGTTACAGCTCAACGAGTACCCTGTTGACCCGGTAGGCGTGGATACGATTATCCCGTCGGCCCAATAAGTGTTCAGAAATTCACCATTGAGATAGGTATGGATCCTGATCATGGATGAAGTATCTCTTTTGTGGATGGCAAATTCATTGAGGGCATAAGGCGTTTTGCCAAAAAGAGGTATGCTGGCATCGAGGTGAATAAGGCTTCGCCTGTCTACAACATAGGTGTGGTTAACCAAAGCGGCTACGGTATCGGCGAGCTCATGCTTACCAATAGTAGCCAAAAACCCCAGTCGCCCGAAATTAATGCCCAGCACAGGAATATTACTATCTCTTATAAAAGTTAATGTGTCCAGTAAAGTGCCGTCCCCTCCCATACTTATAACACACTCAAACCCATCATCCAGATCGCCTGCATCAATAAACGTGGGGTATTGGCCGGATTGAAAAAGATGTTTGATCTGTTCAAAAAAATCGTGTTGTATATAACATGAGATATTTTGCTTCTCCAGTTCATTTAAAAGCAGCATGAGGTCTTCCTGCCTGACTGTTTCACCACCACGGCTGTATATTGCGATTTTCATCAGTATAGTATTTTCTAAAAACCAAGACGGGCCTGTAAAAATAAGCCGTTTTCACCTAACTGGTTAAAGCTATATTCCAGAAAAAGAGTAAGATCATAAATAGACAGCATATCCAATCCCACGCCACCGGTGTACAATAAACGGTTATTGAGCGGGTTGGCACTCAACATTTTTTTACTGTACACATAACCCAGGTCACCATACGTTTTCAGGTAAAATTTGAACGGAATGACCCCGTACGACCTGGATTTTAACCCGGTTCTCAATTTGGGGCTCCAGATCTCTCTTCTCAATGTTATTTTAGACATTCCCCCGGCAACCCCGTCTACCACATAATATTCCAGCCCCCGCATAAACATATCGCCATATCCCATCATTTGCCGGTTAAAATAAGGCTGTTCAAAAGGAAGTTTTACGGTAGCTACACCCTGCACCGAAAAATAATATTTGGGAAACAATTCCCAGTATTTGCCTGCTTTTGCGGAAAGCTCCCACAGGTTCATGTCTCTGGTAACACCCCTCTTCATAAAAGAAAACTCCCATTGAAATCCTTTTAACGGAAAAGGAATATAATTAACGTTGAAATACTGATATTGATAATTCAGCTCGGGGTATTTTACTTCCTTAATATCATTTCCAAAATATTCGGGATTAAGGTTCAATACGGAGTCATTGATCTTATTAACATTGTAGCTCAGCTTTACATTGTGCCTTCTGATATAGCCCGTACGATAGCTGTAGCCAACCCCCACCCGCAGTTTCTCGGTTATGAACCGGCTTTCATCTTTGTAAAATATCTGCTTGTTGTTTTCCGTAATGTAATTAAGCTCTTTGTTCTGGGAGAACTGGAAGTCAACGCTCATGCCGCTTTTCAATGAATTATCAAAATAGGGCGCAGTATAGTTCAGCAGCACCTGCTTCGAGTAACCGGTTATGAGCCATATGTTCAACTTGTCGTTCCGGCCGCTTACATTGTTACCGATGAGCTTGATGCCGTAGTTTACCCTGGCCAGGCTGGCGTTATACTCATTGATCCAAACGTTAAAATTACGGTCTACAGGCTTAAAATAGGGAACAGGAAAATAATACCATCTTTCCTTTACATCAACAACAATATCCATGGAATCGTTGAACCAATTGGAAAAGTCAACCGTAACATCAATAAACAGCCCGGTATTGATTAAATTTTGCTTTGAGCGGGGAAGGTTTTTGAGTATATCTGAAATGGAATACCGGCTGTTTTTCTTCATTGGTATCTCCCTTGCAATAATATAGGATTTGGTAACTCTATTGCCCGTAATAATGATATCCCGTATGGTAAGAAACGATGACTTCAGTACGTTGTCGTCTTCATGCGGTGTTTCTTCCGTTTCCTGAGCCATTGCACAATGAAAAAAAACAAGCATTATCCCACACAATAACACGTATTTATACAGTTCCCTCATCCGCTCTATTGAAGTATATTGTTTTTGGTGACCAAAGAACTGAAACCGAACCAACACAGCACTACTCCTGAATTATAAGTTGTATAATAGTTACTTCTGAATTAAATATTAAGATAATTCATCAGATGAGCAAAATTATTCTGTAACTCGTTCTGGTACAGCTCTTCGCCATAATAATATTTTATATTGTATTCATGACGTTGCAGCGTTGCTACGATATCCGATATCTCGGCTTTATTGATGCGGAGGGTAATGGTAAGGAGTTGTGAGGTTGTATTGAAAAAACTATTGAGCTGTGTAATGTAAGCATCGTTCGACTCTATCAGCCTGTTTAATTCTCCCGCCGAAAAATCATTCTTTTCCATTTCAAGGATAATAACACCGCCCTGCTCATCAATACCGGCAAAAAAAGCCAGTTGCCTGAACAGGTCGTCTTCGCCGATAGCGCCCAATAACTCATACTGTTCGGTTATTACAGGCACCACGGATAAATGAAAGTCTTTTGCACGCTTTACAGCCAGTAAAAAAAAATCATTTTCCAGCACAAAAGGCGCAATAAAAACTCCTTTCAGGCTTTCTATCGTAACGTTTTCATCATTGTCCAGCAAATCATCTTCGCTTATCAGGCCCAGATATTTATCTTCATCTGCAACAGGCAAATGACACACATGAAAATCGTTCATTTCCTGCAACGCCTTGCCCGCATTGTCATCCAAATGCAAAGTGGGAATATTCCGCGATATAAGCTCTCCTGCAAACATAAGAAGTGAATTTTCTTATACAGTATAGATGTAAATTAACTGGTTACCGCTGCAGGTTCGTTCAATTTTGTGAGAAACTGGTGCAAAATTTTGTTAAACTCATCGGGAACCTCCATCATGGGAGCATGCCCGCATTTGTCAATAAAATGCAATTCACTGTTTGGAATAAGGCGGTTAAATTCCTTGCCCACAAAAGGGGGCGTAATGGTATCGTTGTTTCCCCAAACCAGCAAGGTGGGTTGCTTAATCTCATTCAATTCTTCGCCAAGGTTATTGCGTATAGCACTTTTAGCCAATGCAATGATTTTAATCACCTTTAACCGGTTGGATGTAATTTCAAATACTTCATCCACCAATTCTTTAGTGGCCATTTTGGGGTCATAAAAAGTGAGCTCTGTTTTGGTCCTGATGTATTCATAATCGCCCCGTTTGGGATAAGTATCTCCCATCCCGCTTTCAAACAGCCCTGAGCTACCCGTAAGTATAAGTGACTTAATGTTTTCGGGGTGCTTCAAAACATAAAGCAACGCTACATGCCCGCCCAGGGAATTACCCAAAAGATGAATATTTGTGTAAGATTTGTGTTCTATGAATTTATGAACGAACTTTTCGATCCCGCCCACAGATGTATGCAGCAGATCAAGTTCCAGCAATGGAAGCATAGGTACTACCACTTTATACTGGCGGCGGAAATATTCAATAAGGTCTCCAAAATTACTCAGCGCCCCAAAAAGGCCATGCAGTAAAATCAGTGTTTCGCCGCTGCCTTCCTCAACATATTTGAATTTGCCATCTTGTTTAATTTCGTAACTCATCCTGTTCATACCTCAATTAATTGCTAAAATAATTTTTTTGCTCCATATACAGCACCGTTCCTTACAAAGAAAAGGAAAATTCTTTGAAATAAACGGTTATCTCCGGTACCGGCAGCATGCATAGTATACAAGAAACACCTAAATTTGAGCTACTGTTTTATAGTATTGATTATTAATTTTTTAAGCATGGATTATCGTAAAATGGGACATACGGGTCTGCAGTTGAGCGTTGTTTCTTATGGCAGTTGGGTTACTTTTCATAAGCAGGTTGATGATGGCATGGCAGATGAGCTGATGGGCATTGCATATGACAATGGAATTAATTTTTTTGATAATGCGGAAGTATATGCTTTGGGTGAAAGTGAAAAGCTGATGGGCAGGGTGCTCAAAAGAAAAAACTGGGATCGCAGCTCATACATCATCTCATCCAAAGCTTATTTTGGCTGGAGAGGGAAAAACAACAAGCCCAATCAAACGGGGTTAAGCCGCAAGCATTTGGTTGAAGCATGCAATGAAGCCCTGCAGCGGTTGCAGGTTGATTATCTTGATCTGTATTTTTGCCACCGGCCCGATACTACCGTTCCTATTGAAGAAGTTGTATGGACAATGAACCATTTGATTCAGCAGGGAAAAATCCTGTACTGGGGCACCAGCCAGTGGAGCGGCGCCGAAATCATGGAAGCACACCGTGTGGCCGGGCAATATAAGCTCATTGGCCCGGCAGTGGAACAGCCCCAGTATAATATGTTTGAACGTTTTAAAATGGAACAGGATTATTTACCTGTTTTCCAGAATGCTGGTATGGGCACTACTATATGGAGCCCGCTGGCGGCGGGATTTTTAACAGGCAAATACAATGACGGTGTTCCCGCGGGATCAAGGCTGTCTATTGAAGGCTTTGACTGGCTGAAAGAAAGATGGATACAGGATGATAAAATTAAAAAAGTAAAAAAGCTGGGCGATCTCGCAAAAAAGCTGGATGTATCATTACCGGCTCTTGCCATTGCCTGGACGATCCATAACCCCAACGTTACCACAACCATACTGGGTGCAACAAAAAAACAGCAGCTTGAGGAAAACTTAAAAGCGCTTGACGTAGTTAAAAAACTTACACCTGAAACAATTGAAAAGATCGAAAAGATATTACAGAATAAACCGAAACTGGATTTGGCCTAACATTGCAGCATTAAACCCTTCTACATGGCTTCTACCGTAGTTTTGCAAAGTATACGTGCCTTTTACAACAGCGGAGCTACGCGTTCATATGCTTTCCGAAAACAACAGTTAAAAAAATTAAGACAGGCGCTCTTACAGCACGAAGAAGAAATATACAAGGCGCTGTATGCTGACCTGAAAAAGAGCAGGGAAGAAGCTTACTTAACAGAGTTGGGGCTCATGCTTGCCGAGATCAGAATAATGCTTAAAAATTTGCGGCAGTGGATGAAACCCCAACCTGTTGCAACCAATCTTTTCAACTTTGCATCATCCAGTACCATTTACCGCGATCCGCTTGGGGTTGTGTTGGTCATTGCTCCCTGGAATTTCCCGTTACAGCTTGCGCTGATGGCGGCAGCAGGAGCCATCGCCGGAGGGAACTGCGTGGTTATAAAACCTTCGGAGCTTGCCCCCGCTACAGCAGTCCTCCTTCAAAAAATCATTACGGCCATCTTCCCGCCCGAATATGTATACGTGGCACAGGGAGCCGGCGCCGAGGTAGTAACTGAAATGATGCAATCGTTTCGTTTCGATCATATATTTTTTACAGGCAGCCCGGGAGTGGGCGGGGCCATTTATGCATTGGCTGCGCAGAAGCTTGTTCCGGTTACGCTGGAACTTGGCGGTAAAAACCCTGCTATAGTGGAAGCAGATGCCGATATTGACATTGCAGCAAAGCGTATTGCGGTAGGAAAATATACCAATTCGGGACAGGTATGCATCGCTCCCGACTATGTGCTGGTACACGCATCCGTTAAAGAACGACTGCTGAAAGCTTTGACCAAAGCCATCAAAAACTTTTATGGAGATGACCCCGTTAACAGCTACGATTATGGGAAGATCATAAACAGGAAGCGATTCGATACACTAATAAATTACCTGAGGCAGGGTAACATTGTTGCCGGTGGCAAATACAAAGCAGACGCCCTGTTTTTAGAGCCTACCATCATGGACGGCGTATCATTAGAATCGGATTTGATGAAAGAGGAGATATTCGGTCCTGTTTTACCTGTTATTCCTTTTGAAACTATGGAAGAGGCTTTATCAGTTATCGCGATCAATCCTGACCCGCTGGCGCTTTATCTTTTTACAGCAAGCAGCAAGAAAGAGCAGCGCTGGATCAGCACCGTTCCTTTTGGCGGCGGATGTATCAACAATACGCTTGTGCATTTCTCTAATCCGGCACTTCCTTTTGGAGGCCTGGGCAACAGCGGCATGGGAAGCTATCACGGGGAATACAGTTTTAAGCTGTTTACAAGACCGAAAGCAGTATTAAAGTCCCCTGCCTGGTTTGATCTTTCAATAAAATATCCTTCCTTCAGGGGCAAATTAAAAATGATAAAAATGATACTGCGATAAACCGGATATTGAGTGCCGATTCATTAATTTGGAGACGGAATCCGGAGGAGGGCTTATTTAAAATTCAATACCTGCAATCATCTTTTTTATTGATCTTAAAAATATTATATGCTCACCAAAGCAGATATTGAGCAATATTTTATTGCCGAAAAAAGTGCAGGCCTGTTGTTCCTGATCCTGGGCATCGCAGCCGTTTTGATAGCTGTTGTTTTTTTTACTTTTTTGAAATCCCCCATATACAAAGGCGCCGCCTGGCCATTGATCATACTGGGCGCCCTGCAGGCAGGCATAGGTTACACCATATATGCCCGAAGCGATAAGCAGCGTATTGATACGGTGTATGCGTATGATATGAATCCGGGTAAACTGAAGTCCGAAGAATTTCCGCGGATGGAAAAAGCCATAAAAAGCATAACCATTTTTTTAGCGCTGGAATTTGTTTTGCTTGTTGTTGGAATAGTACTGATCTGGGCAAACCGGCTGTTTTTTGTAAATGTGCAACCCAAAGGCTCCGCATTTTGGGTGGGCATAGGCCTGGTATTCATTATCCAGTCGCTGCTGTTATCCGGTGCAGATTATCTTGCTTATAAAAGAGGAAAAGAATATATCGCCAAACTGGAACATTTTACCGGTAAACCTTAATACCGGGTTACATCGCCTGCCCTTCACTGCTTTGCATCCGGGATGTTAATTTTAACATTTCCGAAATCTTTCGTATTTCAGAGAAATGGTTTACATTTGAACTACTAATACTTTCGTAATTAAAATCAAATGGTATGAAAACAGCATTCTTTAAAAGTTTTGTGTTTGCAGCGCTGGCATGTGCCTTCATGCTGAGTACTGTTTCGGCTAACGCACAGGATGCCAAAAATAAAAAGCAAAAACAGGAAGAGATCATCATCAAAAAAAAGGGCGAAAATGATGAGAAAATGACTATTGTTATAGATGGAGACAATATAACGGTGAACGGCGAACCATTAGCAGATTTCAAAGACGATGATGTAACTATCAGGAAAAGAGATCGTTTTATTTCTCCCGGGGGGCAAGACCGGGGCACGGATTTCAGGGCACCCCGGACACCCTTTCCACCAACGCCGCCCCGTGCATGGGGTTTTTCGGGCGGAGATGCAATGATCAACACAGAGCCGCGGGCTATGCTTGGCGTATATACCGAAAAAGATGAGAAGGGTGCTAAGATCAACCAGGTGGTGGATGATAGTCCCGCAGCAAAAGCCGGCTTGGCCAAAGGCGACATCATAACCAAAGCCGGCGACAGGGATATTACAGACCCGTCTTCCCTGTCGGATGCCATTGGCGATTTGAAACCCGGAGATGAGGTACAGATCCAATACCTCCGTGACAACAAACAAAAGAAAGTTAAGGTAACCTTAGGTAAACATAAATCGTCTGCGCGAACATTCCATTATGCGCCTTCTTTCAATGACGACATGATCAGGGAGTTTAAATTCCGCGGACCACAGAACTGGCAGGACGGTTGGGAGCTGTTTAACAATGAACCCCGGCTTGGCATTCGCATACAGGATATCGAAGAAGGAAATGGCGTAAAGGTACTGGATGTAGATGACGCGTCTGCTGCTGAAAAGTCAGGCATAAAAAAAGATGATATCATCACCTCCATTGATGGCACCGAAATAAAAACCACAGATGATGCCAGAAAAAAAATGGCTGATATCAAAGACAAAACGTCTTATCCCGTTAAGGTTTTGCGCAATAATAAAACGGTAGACATTGATATAAAGATCCCAAAGAAATTAAAAACCACCGATCTGTAGCAAACAAACGTCCATGATCTATTCGGGAGCTGTCTCAAAAGTTATATTTTACCACTAAGACCGGCCTTTTGAGACAGCCTCTTTTTTATACTGCCGAATGTTGAATATCTTTGCGGGCGAATGATTTTATGATATGAAACACAGTTCCCCGTCCCCATTGTTTAGCTTATTGGTGATCCTTTTTGTTTTTACTGCCTGCAATCCCAAACAGGAGCTTACCCAGGTGAAGGTTGCCATCCGGAACAGCCCGCAAAAACAGGTGGTATCGCTTATCGGGAAAGCCTATGGGTTGCCGGCCGTTGTGCTGGATACTGCAACAGTGAATGCGGGGAACGACAGTTGCAGCTTCGAAATACTTGCAGATGTACAAGGTATTTACAGTGTGAAATTTGATGCGGATGGCAGGTATATACTGTTCAGCAATGACGAACAGGTTATTGATATAGCTGCCAACTGGAATGATTTTTCGGACTATTCCGCATCTTCCCCGGGTTCTTCATCCCTTAAAAACCTGCTTGTTACCTTCAACAATTACCTGACCGCCATTGATACGCTAAACAGCAACAGCATACGCAGCGAAACAGACAGCATAAAAAATATATGGAGCCGGGCTGCACAAAAAAAAGCAGAAGAAGCACAGGAATATCTGTTGCATTATACAGATACGGCAAAGGCCCCGGCAGTAGCCTTATATGCCCTGGGCATCCTGCAGCAAAAACAAACAGATCCGGCCATAATGAAACCGCTTATCACAAGGCTATCCGGACGTTTTAAAGACAATGAGGAAGTAAAAAAGGTCAGCGAAGCCTATAATACATTTCTTACAAAGCAAATGGCTATGCCTGCTGTTGGGAAGGCCGCCCCTGTATTTAGTTTGCCGGATACCGCAGGACAAACGGTTTCTCTGCAATCCTACAGGGGAAAATATACGCTGGTAGATTTTTGGGCCAGTTGGTGTGCACCGTGCAGAAAGGAAAATCCGGCTGTGGTGGCTGCGTTCAACGCCTATAAAGATAAAAATTTTACTGTTCTTGGAGTGTCCCTTGATAAGGATAAAGCAGCATGGTTAAATGCCATTCATAAAGACGGGCTAACCTGGCAGCATGTAAGCGATTTAAAGGAATGGGAAAGTATGGTAGTGCCTTTGTATAATATTGAAGGAATTCCTTTCAACGTGTTGTTAGACCCCGAAGGAAAAATTATTGCCATGAATTTAAGAGGAGGCGCGCTGGAGAAAGAGCTTGCGGCGGTACTGAATGTGGCGCAGGAGTAGATTGGGGAGATGTTACAGGGCACCGGGTATGCCTGCCTGTGGCAACCAGCAATCACCCGGTCATTGGTCAGCCTTTCACCACCACACGATCTTGGCTCAGAGCCGGCTGCTGACTACCCTCTGTTAAGCTTTTGATTTTTGCTTCGGATTTGAGATTTTATTGATGCCCGCCATTTTGTTATTTGGTTCTTGTTATTTCCAAACCTTCATCTCCTGTTCTTAAAAAAAAATTTCATCAATTGTGCACATTCTTCCTGCAGGATACCTTTTTGCACAACGGTTTTGGGATGAAAGGGCGATAGCGGGGGTTGTGTGCTGAATGGAGGCCGGCTGATGCTTCCGTTCTTTTCATCAGCAGCGCCAAAAACAATTCTGCCTATCTTGCTCCAGTATAATGCGCCTGCGCACATCAGGCAGGGCTCCACTGTAATGTAAATGCTGGCTTCGGGCAAATATTTGCTTCCCATATAATTGAATGCCGAAGTAAGGGCGATCATTTCTGCATGCGCAGTGGGATCGTTTAATTTTTCAACCTGGTTATATCCACGCCCGATAATGGTATTGTTCATTACTACAATAGCACCCACAGGGATTTCTTCTTCTTCAAAGGCTTTTTTAGCTTCCTTCAATGCCTGCTGCATAAAATGTATATCGCTCTGCATAGAAGCCGAAATTATAACAATTCCAAATCAAAACCGGAGTAAGCAATAACGATAACCCTTACCGCGATCCGGGTAGTTCTGCTCCTTAAATTTTTACACGCACCGGTATGCGGCGCTTTGCTTATTTTTGCGCCTGCATTCTTTCACAGGTAATGTTATGTATGGGTGATCTTCAGATTTTATTTTATTCGTGTTTTAGTGCGTGCCCCCGTCCGGTTCAGGCGGGTCTTAGCGGCAAAACATAACTTTTGAGACAGCCCCATGATTTTGGAACAGATTCAAAGGGGTCGGTGGAACTTGCCACGGAAATGATATGGAAATTTATCAAAACAGCATTTGATGGCGGACGCCACGCGAAAAGAGCAGGTAAATAGCTTGTATGTAAATTAACATGCTTGTTTACCATTTATCATAACAACTGTATGCCCAAATGTAATTTTCCGTTATGTTTGGGTTTATTTCTTTTAAAAGACCCATTATGAAAAAACTGGTATTGCTGCTTTTTGTTTTACCCGCCCTGCCGGCTCAGGCCCAACGCAAAACCAATCCCAAACCTTTTGCAAAAAGCATCACCATTGAAAACATGCAAAGGCATTTATACATTATTGCCGGTGCTGAAATGGAAGGCCGCGAAACGGCCACAGAGGGTCAGAGAAAAGCTGCAGCCTATATTCAAAACGAATTCAAAACACTTGGCCTTGCTCCGGGAAACAACAATGACTATCAGATGTATTTTCCCGTATATGTAGACTCTTTAAAAAACCTCTCCTTATCGGTAAATGACACGGCATTTACAGCAGGTGAGGATTTTTCGGTTGATCTTACTGCAAATCATCCCGCGGCCTACCGCTTTTCGGAGGTTGTTTTTGCGGGGAACGGGATAAGCGATTCAACCCATGATGATTATAAAGGGCTGGATGTAAAGGGAAAATTAGTGATGGTCTGGTCTGAAAATATTCCCGCTGGCAGCCGGAAAGGCTTTAGCAGTTTTACGCAACAAAATGCCGCTATGAAAAATGGAGCCACTGCTCTTTTGGTGGTCAGTAAAACCATTGCCCCTGTAAACAACGAAGGGAATATGTATGTGAACCGCTACCCCAAAACCCAGCGTATCAATACATTTAACATCAGTGAAAAACTGGCAGAAAAAATCGTAGGACGGGGATATGCTGCTCAGAAAGCAGCATCACAAGCTCCTGACTTTATACCACAGGTGTACAAAGCCAATATAGCACTCGGCTTCAGTAAAACAACCATTGCATTGCAAAGCAGCAATGTGCTGGGCATTTTGGAAGGAACAGACCTGAAGGATGAGTATGTGGTACTCACCGCCCATTACGACCACCTGGGAACAAAAAATGGTGTTATCTGGTATGGCGCCGATGACGATGGCTCGGGTACAGTAACCATATTGGAACTGGCTAAAGCATTTTCGAGAGCAAAAGCGGCGGGTAAGGGCCCCCGCAGAAGCATTTTGTTTATGACCGTGAGCGGCGAGGAAAAGGGTTTATGGGGCTCCGATTACTATTCATCGCACCCTGCCCTGCCTTTGGATAAAACTACGGTGAATTTGAATATTGATATGATAGGACGGATAGATCCCAGTCGTACATACGGAGACTCTTCCAATTATATTTATGTTATTGGTGATGATAAACTGAGCTCCGACTTAAAACCCATCAGCGAGGCGGTCAATAAAAAGTATAGCAAACTGGAGCTGGATTATAAATACAATGACCCCCGCGACCCGGAAAGGATCTATTACCGCAGCGACCATTATAATTTTGCTAAACGCGGGGTACCGGTTATATTTTATTTCAGTGGATTGCACCCCGATTATCACAAGCCAACCGATACGCCCGATAAGATCAATTACGCCCTGATGCTAAAAAGGGCAAAGCTCATATTTTTTACGGCCTGGAACATGGCCAATCGCAACGACATGCTGAAGCGCGATATCCCGCTGGATGGGGGAACAAGATAAGTTTAAAGACCCTAAAATACATGTAAATAAATACAATCTGTAAATAATTGTGTTAAAACAAATGACTATTCCTTTGGGAGTTTTACGTTTTTGCTTTATTTTGTTTCAAAAATGAATGGGAAAGCGAAACAACCCGCCCTCTTCCCTCTTGGGGCAACTTGAGCCCCGCTGGAAAATGGATGAAAATAAAACGAGGAATACTGTTTTAGACACACTATGCCTGATCATTGCAGGTGAAATCATATCTATACTGGCCAGCAATCATTTTTCATGGGCCGTTACTGTACTTACACTGATTGAAGTCTTTGTTTTTGGTATATTGGCTTTTTTGGCCAAAAGAAATCCATACCCTTCTATTTTATCGGCATTATTCCTCTTCATCGTAATTTCTATTGTTTCAGCTGCGCTTAAACCTACGTACCTGGGCGGCAGTATTATCATCAAAATTTTTATACTGATTTACCTGGTGCGGGCAATACCCGATGCACGGGAATTGCAGGCTTATAAGAGAGGTCACCTGAAGAAATAAGGGTTTAATCGATGATCCCGTTTCCCCGATTACTATATAAGACATTCCCTAACGTTTAAGCATAGCTGCCGCTTCTTCATCAATCATTACCGTGCTGTTGGGGTGACGGCGTATAATACTTGCAGGTAAGCGGTTGGTTATTTCGCCTTCAAGCGCTTTTTGTATAACTGCAGCTTTTTTACTGCCATTGGCAAGAAGCAATACTTTTTTACTTTCCAGCAGGTGCTTTAGCCCGAGCGTAATCCCCTGGTGCAGCTCAGTAGCTTCTTTGAAATATTTTTGACCAACCGACGTGGTGGTTTCATCCAGCTCCGCCACATGCGCATAAAGATCAAATGATATGCCCGGCTCATTAAATCCTATATGACCGTTCATTCCAACCCCAACAAGCATCAGGTCAATACCGCCATTCTCAAAAATTACATTATCCATTTCTTTGCATTCCTGTTGGGGGCTATCAGATAAAGCATTGAATAAATAAATATGGGAAGAAGAGAAATTCAAATGCTTAAAAACCTGGTTGTGGAAAAAATAAGCGCAGCTTCCTTCATTTTCGGGAGGGATGCCCACCCATTCATCTAACCCGATGAAGGTGCAGGATGAAAGATCAATATTTTCTGCTCTTGCTTTTTGCACAAGCAATTCGCAGGTAAGCAATGGCGTGCTTCCCGAAGCCAGGCACAATACGGCACCGGGCTTGCGTTTCACCAGTTCAATAATTTCTTCCGCTGCCTGCTGCGACAAGTCATGGTGATCTTTAAAAACAATAAGCTGCATATCCCGTAAAGGTATTCAGGATATAGTGAAAATAAAAAAACAAACATAGGAGGCTCAAAGACATAGCGGTCGGTACCCGTGGAAAGAGGGTCAGATCGTTCCTGCTGTTCGATCCCTTCAGGATCGTACACTATCCCGTCATGCGGTTAGAAACATTCGACCCTTTCAGGGTCAATGCAGGAACGGTCGGTACCCGACAAAGGAGGGTCAGACCGCTCCTTAACCGGCGGTGCGAAGTTTCCAACTTCGTATTACTATGTTCTCCCGGGACTGTGTCCCGCAAAAAACGGATCTGGTAAAAGCCGATGCTTTCCGATGGTGTATTGCGTTTTTATGAGGGGAGATATAAATCTCCGGAGAACATAATCGCCATATAATGCACTTTTTGGGGAATATAATCTCCAAATATGGAATTTTAGAATGCATACACCAACAGTATTAGGAACACAACGCTATATTATAGATTATTACCTCTGCTCTATAAAGTCTCCCTGGGGAGCTGACCTTTCAGGTCAGCCCGGACTTCATATCCCCTATGTTCTTCCGGGTCTCTGTCCCGCAAAATACAGCTATAAAAAAGGCCGATCCTCCGGACCGGCCTTGAAAAAAGTCATCACTGCTTTTACGCCTCCTGTACGCTCAACTTTTTGGATTGCTTTTTACGTTCCTCTTCGTCCAGTATCACTTTGCGCATACGGATATGGTTTGGCGTAACCTCAATACATTCGTCGTGCTGGATATATTCCATGCATTCTTCCAGCGACATCAGGGTTTTAGGCGCTATGCGGGTGGCATCGTCGCTGCCGCTGGCACGGTGGTTGGTAAGCTTCTTACCTTCGGTGGCATTTACCACCAGGTCGCCCGGCTTTATGTGTTCTGCAATGATCTGCCCTGCGTATACATCTTCACCCGGATCTACAAAAAAGGTTCCGCGATCCTGCAGTTTATCAATGGAATACCCGGTTGTTTTGTCCTGGTTTTTGGAAAGCAATACCCCGTTATTCCTTCCCGGGATAGCTCCTTTCCACGGCTTATATTCGCTGAAGCGGTGCGCCATTACAGCTTCCCCGGTGGTAGCGGTTAACAGTTGGGTACGCAATCCTATCAAACCGCGTGACGGAATGTCAAATTCAAGATGCTGCATGTTGCCCTTGGTTTCCATTACCAGCATCTCACCTTTGCGGCGCGATACCAGGTCAATGGCCTTGCTGGCAAATTCTTCGGGAACATCTACTACCAACGTTTCGTATGGCTCGCATTTTTTACCATCAATCGTTTTTACAATTACCTGCGGCTGACCTACCGTTAGCTCATATCCTTCCCGGCGCATGGTTTCTATTAATATGCCTAAATGCAGTATACCACGGCCATATACCATAAAGCTGTCGCCATTGTCATTATCCACCACTTTGAGTGCCAGGTTCTTCTCTGTTTCCTTCATCAGCCTGTCGCGCAGGTGCCTGCTGGTAACAAATTTTCCATCCTTGCCAAAGAAGGGGGAGTTGTTGATGCTGAACAGCATGTTCATGGTAGGCTCATCCACGCTGATCACAGGCAATCCTTCCGGATTCTCCGCATCGGCAATGGTATCGCCGATATTAAAATCTTCAAGCCCCACAACTGCGCAGATATCACCGGCTGTTACTTCGGTAACTTTTTTCTTGCCCAGCGATTCAAATACATATAATTCCTTTACCCTTGATTTTTTGACGGAGCTATCCGCCTGTACCAATGCAAAAGGCTGACCTTCCTTTATACTGCCACGGGTTACCTTACCCACAGCTATGCGTCCCAGGAAAGAGGAATAATCCAGTGAAGTGATCTGCATCTGCAACGGACCTTCATTTGCCTCAGGTTCGGGCACATACTTTAAAATGCCATCCAGCAGAGGGGTAATATCCTCGGAAGGTGTAAGTGAATCATTGAACCAGCCGTTTTTGCCCGATCCGTAAAAAGTAGGAAAATCCAGTTGCTCTTCGGTGGCATCCAGGTTAAAAAACAACTCAAATACCGCATCGTGCACTTCATCGGGGCGGCAGTTTGCTTTGTCTACCTTATTGATGATCACTATAGGCTTAAGGTTCAGCTGCAGTGCTTTCTGCAGTACAAAACGGGTTTGCGGCATAGGACCTTCAAAAGCATCTACCAGCAACAATACCCCATCGGCCATCTTCAATACCCTTTCTACCTCACCACCAAAATCGGAGTGACCGGGAGTATCTATTACATTGATCTTTACACCTTTATAGATTACAGAAGCGTTCTTACTAAAAATGGTGATGCCCCGCTCCCTTTCCAGGTCGTTGCTGTCCATGATCAGCTCGCCGCTTTCCTGGTTAGCGCGGAATACATTGGTTTGATGTAAAATTCTATCAACCAGGGTGGTTTTACCATGGTCAACGTGGGCGATGATGGCGATGTTTCTTATCTGCATGTTTTAATTCTTTAACTCAGCCTTTGGAAATCAGCAACGCCCATTTAAGGCTGTATGAGACACCTAAAGCCAGATGGCTGTTTTTTTGAGGGTGCAAAGTTACAACAAATCCGCGGGAGCACAAGGTTTAGGCGCTTAATTATTGTTACTTTAGTGTTCAAATTATCGCGCTGCAAATGGCTATATGGAAGAATATCATTAAAAATCCCACTTAAGGTATTATCTCCCTGTTTTTTCCTTTCCCCTGATCTGCCATCTCACTTTTCATTTTATTAAAATTGATTTGTTTATGCATACCATAATTGAACCATTTAAGATAAAATCGGTTGAACCTGTTTATTTTACCACTTCTCAACAAAGAGAGAACATACTCCGGAAAGCTTTTTATAATCCATTCCTGATACAGGCAAAAGACGTAATGATTGATTTGCTTACCGACAGCGGTACCAGCGCCATGAGCAGTGAACAATGGGGCGGTATAATGCGGGGCGATGAAAGTTATGCAGGCAGTGAAAGCTTTTTCAGGTTTGAAGCAGCGGTGCGCAACATAACCGGCATGCCTTATATAATACCCACACACCAGGGGAGGGCTGCAGAAAAAATTATCTTCAGCATCACAGGAGGTAAAGGAAAATATATAGTGAGCAATACCCTTTTTGATACGACCCGGGCCAATATTGAATTTTCAGGCGCAGAAGGCATTGATCTTTTGTGTGCGGAAGGGAAGCTGCCCTCCGTTCCGGCGCCTTTTAAGGGCAATATAGATGTAGACGCACTGGAACAATTTATTACAACAAAAGGAGCCCGGCACATTCCATTGGTCATTATCACCATTACCAACAATTCGGGCGGCGGGCAGCCGGTGAGCATGGAAAATATCCGGGCGGCAAAACGGGTTTGTAATAAATATCACATACCGCTGTTCATTGATGCCTGCCGTTTTGCAGAGAATTGTTATTTTATTAAGACGAGGGAGCCGGGATACGCAAACAAATCCATACTCGAAATTGCACAGGAGCTTTTTTCCTGTGCCGACGGATGCACCATGAGCGCTAAAAAAGATGCGCTCGCTAATATAGGCGGTTTTTTAGCCATGCATGATGAAGCGTTAGCCATGCAATGCCGCAATATGCTCATCATTACGGAAGGATTCCCTACCTATGGTGGATTGGCCGGCCGCGACCTTGAAGCAATTGCCATCGGATTAAATGAAGTGATGGAGGAGCCGTATCTGAAATACCGTATCCGCAGCATTGAATATATAGGCGAAAAATTAGACGCGGCAGGGGTGCCTTATATAAAACCCACGGGCGGACATGCCGTATATTTAGATGCCAAAGCATTTTTACCGCATACTTCGCCGGATCAGTATCCCGGGCAGGCGCTGTGCGGCGCACTGTATACAGCAGGCGGTATACGGGGTGTGGAAATAGGATCGGTAATGTTTGGGAAATACGGGAAAGACGGAAATCTTATACCTGCGGGTATGGAGCTGGTGCGTTTGGCTATTCCCCGCCGCGTATATACCCAAAGCCATATTGATTACACAACAGAAGTAATTATAGACGTTTTTAAACAGAGAGAAAATATAACCGGGTATAAAATTATATATGAAACCCCTTATCTGCGGCATTTTACAGCCCGGTTTGAACCCGCATAATATCTGAAAATTCAGATCTCAAATGCTTGCATGTTCTAATAAAAAGATTTAATTTAACAGAACAATTGGTTCTTTAAATTTAGTGCCATGGATACCGTAAGAAATATCCTGCAGTTAAAAGGGAACATGGTGTACACTGTGTGTCCTGATAGTTCGGTGTATGAAGCACTGGAGATCCTTGAAGAAAACAATCTCGGATCACTTGTAGTAGTGGAAGATGACGGTAAGCTCAACGGAATATTTACAGAACGCGATTATGCCCGCAAAGTCATATTAAAAGGGCGCTCCTCAAAAGAAACGCTGGTCCGGCATATCATGACGGAAAGACCAGTGTATGTTACTCCTGATGTAGAAATTGGTGATTGCATGAAGCTGATGAGCCAGAAGTTCATTCGCCATTTGCCTGTGCTCGAAAATGGAAAATTGGTCGGATTGATATCTATCGGTGATCTGGTGAATTACATTATGAATCAGAAAGATTTTATCATTGAAAACCTTGAGCAGTATATTTCCAGTTAAAGGCATTGGGTTTGTTATGGGACGTATTCCCAAATTTTATTGCATCTTTTATAACGTTTTTCCCCGTTCCGGTAAATAGCCGGATGGTGGAGAAAAAGCGATATAAAATTTTTGAACACATTCTTATCCTTCCCTTGTGCAAGAGCTGAGCCCCTGTGATATTTCTCATTAATGAATAGGCAGCGTGTATGCCGGAGAATGCAACATATACTATACCGTTATGGCCTTTGCTACTGTATGCAGGGATAGTCATCCTGTTGCTGGGCACTATCCTCACCTTATCTTATGTATTGGGTCAGCATCATAACGAGAGGGCAACCGGCAAACCTTATGAAGGCGGTATTGAACAAACCGGCTCTGCCAGGCTTCGTTTTTCAGCACAGTTTTATTTGGTGGCCATGCTGTTCGTGATCTTTGATATTGAAGCGGTATTTCTCATGTTATGGGCACTGGGCTTTTACGAACTGGGGTGGCCGGGCTATATCGGGGCTTCCATATTTGTTACCCAACTGGTGGTGGTATTGATCTATGAATGGGGAACAGGGGCTTTGGATATTGGGCTCAATGGAAGGAAACTATTAAAAGCAATGCATCAAAAAAATTAAACGGCAATAATGAAATGGTGGGTAAGTAAAGCAGGCGATACAACAGGCAATGTTTCCGGTTCGGGAACGATGGAAGAAGCTGTAAGCAAAAGCATTATGCTCACTTCATTGCAGGACCTGGTAGCATGGGGCCGCAAAAATTCGATATGGCCTTTCCATTTTGGACTGAGTTGCTGTTTTGTAGAAATGGCAACCAGTATTACCAGCAAATACGATGTAGCCCGTTTTGGCGCCGAAGTGATCCGCGGTACACCACGCGAAGCGGATGTAATGGTGATTGCCGGAACGGTATTTATAAAAATGGTCCCCATTATTAAACGGTTGCACGAACAAATGATGGAACCGCGGTGGGTGATCTCTATGGGCAGTTGTGCCAACAGCGGGGGCATGTACGATATCTACAGCGTGGTACAGGGCGTAGATAAATTTTTACCGGTTGATGTATACGTGCCGGGCTGCCCGCCCAGGCCCGATGCTTTTATGCAGGGACTTATATTGCTTGCTGATGCAGTAGGAAAAGAAAGACGGCCGTTAAGCTGGGTGATCGGAGAGCAAGGAATTATTAAACCGCAACCTGCTTCCATGAAAGAGCGGAAAAGAGAAGAAAGGATGAGCAACGTACAATACAAAGGAGTGGATGAAGTGTAGCAGGAATTGTACAACAGGAATAAATCACAAACTGTATGCAGCTTGCGAATGCCATATTGCAGCATCTGCAGGAGCGTTTCAGCAATGATACGTTTCAACAGCAAATTACCGTTGATGAGATACCCACAGTTTGGGTACCTAAGGAAAAGATCATACCTGTAATACAATACCTCAAATCCGACCCTGCGCAGTCTTTCTCATTCCTGTATGATCTGAGCGGCATTGATGAACGCAACAAAACAAAAAAAACAAACACCCCGCCTTCAGACTTTACGGTTGTTTATCACTTGTTTTCATACCGCCAGAACCATTTTATCCGTCTTAAAGTGGCTTTGCAGGGCGGGTATCCCACGCTTCCTTCCATTACTGCTGTTTTTAAAAATGCCAACTGGTACGAAAGGGAAGTGTACGATATGTTTGGTATCCGTTTTGAAGGGCATCCTCACCTGCAGCGGATCCTGATGCCGCTTACCTGGAAGGGGTATCCGCTCCGCAAAGAACATCCCGCCAGGGCAACAGAACTGGGGCCCTACCAGTTGTGGGATGAAAAGCAGGATACCGAACAGGAAGCATTGCGCTTTAAACCCGAAGAATGGGGCATGCAACGCGAAAGCGACGATGCGGATTTCATGTTCCTCAATATCGGTCCCCAGCACCCCGGTACACATGGTGTGCTACGGATCATTTTACAGCTTGATGGCGAAGATATTGTGGATGCAGTTCCCGAAATCGGCTTCCACCACCGGGGCGCCGAAAAGATGGGTGAACGACAAAGCTGGCATACCTATATACCATATACAGACCGGGTAGATTACCTGGGCGGCGTTATGAACAACCTGGCTTACCTGCTGGCTGTAGAAAAGCTGGCTGGTATTGAAGTGCCCGAAAGGGTAAAAGTGATAAGAGTAATGCTGTGCGAATTGTTCCGCATTGCCAGCCACCTGGTATGGTTTGGCACTTTTGCCCAGGATGTGGGCCAGTTGTCGCCGGTATTTTATATGTTCACCGACCGCGAAAAGATTTTCGATATCATTGAGGCCATCTGCGGCGGCCGCATGCATCCCAACTGGTTCCGCATTGGCGGCGTATCGCAGGATCTTCCCAAAGGATGGGAACCCCTGGTACGTTCATTTGTTAATCATTTTCCCCGGCAGTTAAAAGAGTACAATAACATGGTGATGCGCAACAGCATCTTCCGGGCCCGAACAAAGGGCATTGGGGTATATACGTTGGATGAAGCCATTGAATGGGGCGTAACCGGCGCAGGTTTGAGAGCCTGCGGCTTTGAATGGGATTTCAGGAAAAAAAGACCATACTCTGGTTATGAGCTGTTCGACTTTGATATTCCCATCGCGCATAACGGCGACTGTTATGACCGGTCGGTTGTGCGGGTGGAAGAAATGCGGCAAAGCCTGCGCATCGTAGAGCAATGCCTCAACAATATGCCTGAAGGCAGCTATAAGGCAGACCATCCGCTTACCACTCCGCCATTGAAGAAGCATACGATGCAGGACATTGAAACACTGATCACCCATTTTTTGAACGTGAGCTGGGGACCTGTAATCCCTCCCGGCGAAGCAATGAGTTGTATCGAAGCCACCAAAGGGGCCAACAGCTATTATTTGATCAGCGATGGAAGCACCGCCCCGTACCGGGTGAGGATCAGAACGCCCTCCTTTCCGCATATGCAGATGGTGCCTTATATCAGTAAAGGATACACGGTTGCCGACCTGCTTTCGATATTGGGGAGTGTTGATTTTGTGCTGGCGGACATTGACCGGTAGCAATTGAAGAAAATAAAGTAACAATAGTTCAAGCTCTTTGCATATTCATCAGGGATAAATAGCTGAAGCTACAGTAGCATGAAAGTTAAATCAAGGCGCGTGTACGGATGTGTTATATCCTCATCCGTGCTTGAACTTTTTTTTACTTTTTCTTTCAAGAGAAAAAGTAAAAAGAAACGGAAGTGATGAAAATGCCAATACGGAAAAAATAAAAAAGCCAGGGAGCTGATTCATTTAAATAACCGGTAGTCGTAAATCGTATTTACTTACCGGCAAACGCAAATATGCTTTCGAAAGAAGAAATAAAGGGTATTGATCACGAAGCGGCTAAGCTGCCTTATAAAAAAGCGGCAGTAATTGAAGCATTGAAAATTGTGCAGCAGCATCGCGGCTGGATCAATGATGAGAGCGTGAGTGATATTGCACAATGCCTTGAAATGAGTGCTGCCGAAGTAGACAGCATAGCTACCTTTTATAACCTTATTTTTCGCAAACCGGTAGGGCGGCATGTTATTTTGCTTTGCGACAGCATTTCTTGTTACGTAATGGGATATAAGAAAATTTATGAAGCATTGCAACAGAAACTAAAAATAAAATTTGGAGAAACTACGGCTGATCAGCGGTTTACCCTGCTGCCCAATGCATGCCTGGGTTGCTGCGATCATGCACCGGCACTGATCATTAACGGGGAATTGTATACAGATATTGATATTGAAACACTGGATGATATATTGTTGAAATATACCTGATCAAACTTTTATAAATGGAACGTCCGCTCACCAAAAATATACATGCCGGACGGCAGCCGCTCAGTCTTAAGGAATATACCTCCACCGGTGGCTATACCGCCTTACAGCAGGTGTTAAAAAACAACACGCCGCAGGAAGTGCAGCAACTGGTGCAGAAAAGCAATCTCAAAGGACGTGGCGGAGCAGGATTTAATACGGGTATGAAATGGAGCTTTGTTCCCATGGGGGAAGATGCGCCGCGGCCGAAATATCTTATCGCCAATGCAGATGAAATGGAGCCGGGAACTTTCAAAGACCGTTTATTGCTGGAGGGCAACCCTCACCAGCTGCTTGAAGGAATGATCATTGCCGCTTATGCCATCCAGGCAGATATCTCTTATATCTTTTTGCGCTGGGCATACAAAAAAGCGGCCGGGGTACTGGAACAATCTATTCATGAGGCATACCAGGCCGGCTGGCTGGGGCAGAACATCCTGGGGTCCGGATTTAATCTCCACATGCACCTGCATACCGGCGCGGGAAGGTATATGTGCGGTGAAGAAACCGCTTTGCTGAACGCACTGGAAGGCAAACGGGCTACACCCAGGGCGAAGCCACCCTTTCCACAGGTGAGCGGGTTGTTTGGAAAGCCCACCATTGTTAATAATGTAGAGACCCTTTGCTGTGTTCCGCATATCGTAAACAATGGTGCTGAGTGGTTCCGGAGCCTGAGCTATAGCGAGGATAGCGGAACTAAAATATATGGTGTTAGCGGCAAGGTAAACAATCCGGGAGCATGGGAATTGCCCATGGGCGTAACCATGCGGGAACTGATCGAACATGCAGGCGGAATGAAAAAGGGTTACCATTTAAAAGGAGTGCTGCCGGGAGGCGCTTCTACCGACTTTTTAACGGAGCAACATTTAGACATAAAAATGGATTTTAAATCGGTTGCGGCAGCAGGAAGCCGTTTGGGCACAGGCACCATGGTGGTAATGGACGATGCTACCTGCCCGGTTGGATTTGTTCATAACCTGCAGCATTTTTTTGCACAGGAAAGCTGCGGCTGGTGCACGCCATGCAGGGAGGGCCTGCCCTGGGTAGAGAAAATATTGCTGTCTATTGAAAAAGGAGATGGGAAGCAGGAAGATATAGATCTGTTGCAGATGCATACCCAATTGCTCGGACCGGGCAATACGTTTTGTGCACTGGCGCCGGGGGCTATGGAACCACTACAAAGTGCTATAAAATATTTCAGGGAAGATTTTGACAGGCATATCAGGGAACAAAAATGTCCATATTAAATCAGGACTTTATGCCAACCATTTATATTGACAACAAGCCATATGAAATAAAAGCAGGGAAGAACCTGCTGGAAACCAGCCTGAGCCTTGGCTTTGACCTTCCCTATTTTTGCTGGCACCCGGCCATGGGAAGCGTGGGTGCATGCAGGCAATGCGCCGTAAAAGTATTCAAAGATGAAACAGATGCCAATGGAAAAATAGTAATGAGCTGCATGGAAGGCGTGAAAGACGGCTTACGTATGTCTGTTGCCGACAGCACGGCCAAAGCTTTCAGAGAGCAGGTTATTGAATGGCTCATGACCAATCATCCGCACGATTGCCCGGTTTGCGATGAAGGCGGCAGTTGTCACCTGCAGGATATGACGGTAATGACCGGCCATGACTACAGGCGTTTCCAATTTAAAAAGCGTACATACACCAACCAGTACCTGGGGCCACTCATCCATCATGAAATGAACCGCTGCATACAATGCTACCGCTGCGTAAGGTTTTACCGCGATTATGCGGGAGGCGATGACCTGAATGTATTTGGTGCGCACAATCATGTTTATTTTGGGAGAGAAAAAGACGGGGTATTGCAAAGCCCTTTCAGCGGCAACCTTGCCGAAGTATGTCCTACGGGCGTATTTACCGATAAAACGCTCAAAAAACATTATACCCGTAAATGGGACCTCACAACTGCTCCTTCTGTTTGTCATCATTGCAGCCTGGGATGTAATATTATAGCCGGTGAACGGTATGGCCAGTTGCGTTGTATCGTGAACCGGTACAACAATGATGTGAATGGCTATTTCCTCTGCGATAAAGGCAGATATGGCTATGAATTCGTTAATAGCGTAAACAGGATAACAGAGCCGCTTATCCGTACACGCCCGGTTGAAGCTGTGGATGAAAAGATCCTGATGGAGCATTTAAAGAACCTCATTACCCTTCATCCTGTAATCGGTATTGGTTCACCGCGGGCTTCAATGGAAAGCAATTTTGCGCTCATGCAACTGGTGGGGAAGGAAAATTTTTACCAGGGCGTAAGCGATGATACGGCATACCTGGAAGGGCGGATGGTTGAGCTGCTGCAACGGGGTAATGTTCACAGTGCTTCTCTGAAAGAAATAGAATCGGCCGATGCAGTGCTGGTATTGGGTGAAGATATCTGGAACACGGCTCCCGTTATGGCCCTTGCAGTACGGCAGTCTGTGATGAAAACGGCAGCTACCCGGGCCACACAACAAAGCTCCCTGCCGGGCTGGCATGATGCGGCGGTGAGGGAACTGGTGCAGGAAGAAAAAGGGTTCCT